>NZ_JBFBCE010000108.1:0-30609 GCF_040689595.1 Streptosporangium sp. NPDC051023
AAGCGAGAAAGGCATCCGCTGGGGCGGCCGTCCACTCGCACCGGCAGCTTGAGACGCTCACCCAACCCGGTGATCGTTTCCGGTCACAGCACTAGCGTCGCCACAGGGTCGGTTTTCACCCGCCGTCGATATTCAGGCTTCGGACGCCCCTGGGAACCCCGAGGAGATCCGCGTGCCGGAGACGCCGTCGTCTTCTGGGTTTCCCTAAAGGTCACGCGCCGGAGTCGCCGGTGGTTTGGCCGACTTTCTTGGGGAACAGTGTGTAGCTCACCGGCCAGAGCACGGCGATCACCGGGATCCGCACGAGGCTGAGCATGAAGTCGGTCAGGCCGGTCGTCCGGGAGGGATCGTCGACCATCCACATCAGGCCGAACAGCAGGGCGCAGGCGATGCCGTACGCGAGGACGATCCTCAGCCACATGACCCATTCGTAACGGGCCCTGGCCATGCCGCCCGCCGGGGGTTTCCAGGGTTCGGGGCCTCCGGCGAAGCGGTGGGCGAACTTCTCGTCGGCCCATTTGAGGGTCCGGTGGCCGAAGACGATCGAGTAGGCGAGGTATGCCGCGGCCAGGCCGTGACGCCAATCTCCCTCCGCGCCCGCGCGCATGTCGAAGATGGCGGCGACCAGCAGGATCACGTCGAGCAGTGGCACCAAAAGCAGCAGGATCGTGCTGAGACGCCGCAGGCCCCACAGGTAACGCGAGGCGAGTCCCAGCCCGAGGAGGACCCAGAAGCCGATCTCGCAGCCGATGATTATCGCCAGAACCATGGTTCAAGGATCGATGGGGATCCCTGGCGGGACATCGCCGACGCTGATGAACCGGTGTACATCCTTATGTGTACGGCGGACCCGCCTGCCGTCGGATCAGCCACCCGGCACGAGATGATGAGATGAAGCGCATGAGAAAGGACGCGCTGTGGGCACTGGCGTGCTTCGTGGGTGGCCTCGCCATGCTCGCCGCGGGTGCCTACAGCCACCGGCCGACGCCGGGCTATCTGTTCCTCATCGCCCCCGATTTCCCCGAGACCGTGCCCGCCTACGTGCTCACCGTACCGCTGCTGATCACCTGTCTCGGTGTCGCGGTACGGCGGCGCTCCCCGGTCGGCGCCCTCGCCCTGGGCCTCGTCGCGATCACGGCTGACCTCCTGGTCGGATACTCCCTGGCCACGGTCGTCATCTTCACCGACAACCTCTACTCGGCCACCCTGTACGGCCCGGCCAGGCTGGGCAGATGGCTGCTCGGCGTCTCCTCGGTCCTGTCCGTCGTCGGCGGCGCCGTGATCGGGTTCATCTTCCAGGACCTGGCCTCTCTCACGGTGGCCGTCGCACAGTTCGGCCTGGTCGGGGTCACCCCGGTCAGCACCGCGCTGATCGTCAGGCAGTTCAGGACCCAGGCCGAGTCCGAGCGGGCCAGGGCCGAGCAGGTCGCGCGGCTGGCCGAGCTGGACCGGCGGGCGGCGGTGAACGCGGAGCGGACCAGGATGGCGCGTGAACTGCACGACATGATCGCCAACCACTTCAGCGCGATCGCCATCCAGTCCACGGCGGTGCTCTCCCGCAGGGACCTCGACGCGGAGACCGTACGGGGCGTCCTCGAGTCGATCCGGGAGAACAGCGTCCAGGGCATGGCCGAGATGCGCGCCATGATCGGGCTGCTCCGCCAGGACGGGGAGGAGGTCGAGGCGACCCGGCGCCGGGTGGCCGAGGCGGACCAGCTCGCGGCGCGGGCGCGGGAGGCCGGCCTGGAGGTACGGCTGCGCGTCGAGGGCGAGGCCAGGGAGCTGCCCGCGGCGGTTGACCTCGCGGGGTACCGGATCATCCAGGAGTCGCTGACGAACGCGCTCAAGCACGGCGGAGAGGCCGTCGACCTGGTGATCGGGTACCGCCCGGGCGTGGTCACGCTCATCGCGGACAATCCGGTGGGCGACGCGAGACGACAGCTTTCAGAAGCGCAGGAAACGGCGTCCGGCGCGGAGCGAGAGCTTTCCCACGCCGACCTCGAACTCTCCGGTGCCGGACGGGAGATCGCCGGCGCCGAGCTGGGGCGTCCTCCTGTGAGTCCGGAGCTCTCCGGCCCGAGGCGGGGCATCTTCGAGGCGAGGCGGAGATTCTCCGAGGCGTCGCAGGCGGCGCGGGGACTCCCCGAGGTGGGACAGAGACCTCACGGTGTGGGCAGGAGTTCCGCCGAGGAGGAAAGGAAGCTTTCCAGAGGTCGCCATGGACCTCACGAAACGGGACGAAGACTCTCCGACGGTGTCGGATGGGGGTCTCGGGACCCGGGAAGAACGCTTCCCAGCGCCGGGGCCGGGATCGTCGGGATGCGGGAGCGTGCCGCCCTGGTCGGCGGCTCCTTCGAGGCCGGGCCGTACGAGGGTGGGTGGCGTGTCCAGGCCGAACTACCCACCGGGGAGATCTTGTGACGCCCGCGCCCCCGGCAGGAAGACCTTGTGACACCCGCCGCACCACCCAGCAGGACAACCGCATGACACCCGCCGCACCACCCGACAGGAAGACCTCGTGACACCCGCCGCACCACCCGACAGGACAACCGCATGACGATCAAAGTTCTCGTCGCCGACGACCACGCGGCCGTCCGTACCGGGATCGTTCTCATCCTCGACGGTCATGCGGACATCGAGGTCGTCGGGCAGGCCGCGGACGGTGAGCAGGCCGTGGCGATGGCTCGCGCGCTACGGCCTGACGTGGTGCTGATGGACATCCGGATGCCGAAGCTGGATGGAATCTCCGCGACGCGTGAGTTGAGCGGGATCACGGACGTGTTGATTCTGACCACCTTCGACATCGACGAGTACGTCTTCGGCGCGCTGCGGGCCGGGGCGGCCGGGTTCCTGCTCAAGAACACCGACGCCGACGGGCTGGTCGAGGCGGTGCGGGTGGTGGCCAGGGGGGACGGTCTGATCTCCCCGTCGGTGACCCGGCGGCTGATCTCGGCTTTCGGCACGGCCGTCCCCGGACGCGGGCCGTACGAGGGGGGTGGTTCAGCGCCCGAGGTGAGCGGGCTGACACCGCGCGAGCGCGAGGTGCTGACGTGCATCGGGCGAGGCCTGTCGAACGCGGAGATCGCCGCCGAGCTGGACATGGCGGAGGCGACCACGAAGACCCACGTCAGCAGGCTGCTGAACAAGCTGGGTCTCCGCAGCCGCGTCCAGGCGGCGATCCTGGCCCGGGAGCTCTCGTCGGAGACATAGCCGGGGCACCCGGGCCCGCTCCTCCTCGGAGATCGCGTGCTTTTAGTTCATGTAAGACCGCGTGCTTTTAGTTCATGTAGGGGAGGGCGAGGAGGTTCACGACCGTGAATTCCTTGCCGCCGCCCTTCTGAACCTGCGCGCATGTCCTGATCTTTCCGGTGGGGGCGGGGGCTCCCGACGGGCGTGTGAGGGGGACCGAGGCCGCGTCGACCTCCCCGCACTCCTCCACCTGCCTCTCGTCCGCGTCCCAGTAGACGATCGAGGTGGGTGAGGAGGAAACGCCGACTCCGTACCCTCCCCCGTTGGTGCGGTCGCCGATCCCGCCTGCCATTCCGCTGATGGGGTCGTACACCACTTCCGACGGCACGTACCCGGACGCGGTCCCTCCTCGCTGCGAATATCCGAAGAAACCGACGAACCCTCCCGTCCTGCCGGTGAGGAGGGATGACGATCCGCCCGCGCGCCCCAGGCCGGGCACGGTTCTGCGATCCGAGCCGTCCACCCGCTGCACCAGGGCCGCGTCCCCCTTCGCCCCGAAACACCAGACCGGACCACAGCGGAGACCGTCCACCCCCTTCGGGACGTTCACCTCGGTGGTCGTCCCCGTCTCCAGGTTGACCAGCTTGGTCTGGTTCCCCGCCCCGGTGTCCTGCTTCCCGTCGACGTCGGCCGCCCACGGCCACGACAGCAGGTGGAGCCCGTCCGTTCCCGCGATCCGCCCGGGGGCGCCGCCGCTCAGCGGCATGCGGTACACCCCTCCGGCCTTCACCGACCACACGAGGGAGTCCGCCGTGACGCCGATCCGGGTCACCTCGGCGAGGGCCCCTGTGACCTCGCCGACGCGCTTGGCCGTGCCGCCTGCCCTGGGCACCACCCAGAAGTCGGCCCATTTGTCGGGTGTGTTGGGAGTCTCGCCCCACCACGCGATGTAGTCGGTCCCCGCCTCGACGTCCTGCGTGTAGTAGTCCTTCCCCTCCTTCGGGGTAGGCATCTGGGTGAGCACGGTGCTCCGGCCGGTCATCGTGTCGTAGACCTCCAGCCTGCCCACCTTCTCGAACGAGGACTCGGCGGACAGCAGCAGTTCCGTGGCGCTCAACCCCGTGATGGGCCGGTACTTCGAGCCGTCCGCCGCCTTCGCGGGAATCCAGGACACCGTGGCGGGCCAGACCTCCGCGGCGGGCCGTACGGTGGGGCTCTCGGAACTCGTGCCGTCCCCGGAGCTTTCCTCCGGAGACGGCACGGCCGTCGGCGTGACCTCCGTCGTGAGGACATGCCCGTCTCCGCCCTCGCCGGAAGAGACTCCCCTGCCGACGGCCGTGCCCCCCGCCACGACCGTGACCACTCCCGCGACGGCCAGCGCCGACTGCAGCCGCCTTCGCGTGCGCCGCCTCGACCGCCTCAGCTGGACCGTCCCGGCCAGGTCTCCTTTCGGTTCGGGCGCGGCGTCCGCGGCGTCGGCCAGCAGGCGGATCAGCTCCGCCTCACTCCTGTCGTTCATCTCACCGCCTCCGTTTCGGCAGGGGCCACCCGGACCCTGAGTTTGTCCAGCGCACGGGCGGCCTGACTGCGCACCGTGCCACGTGAGATGCCGAGCAACCCGGCGATCTCGTCATCCGGAAGATCCTCGTAGTACCGCAGGACCAGCACCGCCCGTTGTTTCGGCGGCAGGCCTTTCAGCTCGTTCCACAGACCGGTCTCACCGGGGTAGTCGTCGGTGTAGGCGGCCTCAGGGACCGCCGCGACCAGGCGTTCCTTGCGTAACCTGCGCCAGAGGCTGATGTGCAGCCGAGCCATGGTCGTGCGGACATACCCCTCTGGATCATCCTTTTTCCTGATCCTGGACCACGCATCCCCCAGACGCGCCAGCGCCTCCTGGGTCAGATCGGCCGCGTCCTCGGCGTTGCCGGTGAGGACGTATCCGTACCGGTACAGAGCACTCCCCCTCGCGGCGACGAAATCGGTGAACTCCACGCCTCCAGGGACGCATGGGGGTGCCGTTCTGTTGCATCTCCCTCCAACAAGACCGTCCTCGGGCGCGAGGTTCTTCGCTGTACGGCCCGCGGCGCAACATCGGCCGTTCACATGGATTGCCTAACCTGCCCGCCATGAGACGACGCATGGCGATCACGTTTGGCGTGGCCGTACTGGCGCTGGCGATGTCCGCGCCCGCGATGGCCGACCCCTGGCACCCCGGCTTCGGACGGGCGACCCTGACCGGGCTGGCCTCCCTGCCCGCCCAGACGTTCGTACCCGGCAGTGAGCCGTCGGGCGCCCAGCTCGGCACGGCTCCGATCAACGGCGTGACGCCGCCGTTCGCCGCGCAGCCGGTGCAGGGCTTCAGCGGTGTCGTACGGCGCTACGACGGCACCTTCGACGTGCTGTCCGACAACGGCTACGGCACCAAGGCCAACAGCGCCGACTTCCTGCTGCGGGTCCACCGGGTCAAGCCGAACTTCCGGCAGGGCAAGGTCGAGGTGCTGGGCGGGTTCAACCTGAGCGACCCCGACGGCCACGTGACCTGGCCGCTGACCCGCCCCGACCGGACGCTGACCGGCGCCGACTTCGACGTGGAGTCGATCGTGCGGACCGTCGACGGGACCTACTGGATCGGTGACGAGTTCGGCCCGTTCCTGCTGCACTTCTCGCCGACGGGCAAGCTGCTCGAGGCGCCGATCTCGCTGCCCGGTGTGAAGGCGCCGGAGAACCCGTTCCTGAACGGCGAGCAGCCGAACCTCGCCTCGAGCAAGGGCTTCGAGGGGACGGCGCGCTCGGTCGACGGCCGCACCCTCTACCCGCTGCTTGAGGGGACCGTGGCGGGCGACCCCGCGGGAACGTTGCGGATCAACGAGTTCGACCTGCGTAAGCGGGCCTACACCGGCAAGCGGTGGACCTACCAGCTGGACAGCCCGAGCAACGCGATCGGCGACATGATCGCGGTCGACCGGCATCGTTTCCTGGTGATCGAACGCGACGGCCTCCAGGGCGACGCGGCCAAGACCAAGCGCATCTACCTGGTGGACACCCGCGACCAGAACCTGCGCAAGACCCAGGTCGCCGACCTGCTCGACCTCGCCAACCCCCGCAACCTCGGCGGGTTCGGGGAGACCTTCCGCTTCCCGTTCCAGACCATCGAGGACGTCGTGATCCTCGACGACTGGACCCTGGGCGTACTGAACGACAACAACTTCCCGTTCTCCGCAGGCCGTACGCCGGACAAGCCCGACAACGATGAGTTCATCACCGTACGGCTGTCGCGCCCGCTGCTGGCCGACCCTCGCGTCTACCGGTGAACGTCCGCCGGCGAACGTCTGCCGGTGAACGTCTGCCGGTGAACAAGCCGGTGAACGGCTGCCTGTGAACGGCCTCCGGTAAGCGATCATCCGTGCACGGGTCCGCGGGCCCTCCCCGGCAGGAGGGGAGAGCCCGCGGAGTCGAGGAGTTGCGGCGCGCGACCACGAGGTGGCGGGGCCCGCGAGGAGGCCTTCGTCTCCGCCTGAGCGCCGTCGGCCTCGTTGTATGAAATGTAAAATTACATACGTGGCGCATCCTCTACAACCCCTCCGGCGACGGACGAGGAGCGGAAGAGCGGTTGACATCAGTTAATGGATTAACTAACTTCCGAGAGATGGAGGACGGCTACAGCCTGCTGGACGGCGTGATGTACGCGCTTCTGGCTCGGCTGGGCCCGCACAAGCGCCAGATCGCCACGGGTCTTGAGACGCTCGGCCTGCAC
This sequence comes from Streptosporangium sp. NPDC051023, assembly GCF_040689595.1. Classification (NCBI taxonomy): domain Bacteria; kingdom Bacillati; phylum Actinomycetota; class Actinomycetes; order Streptosporangiales; family Streptosporangiaceae; genus Streptosporangium; species Streptosporangium sp. NPDC051023. The sequence continues at coordinate 6,944 of NZ_JBFBCE010000108.1, forward strand.
CTGGGCCAGGAGGTCTACCTGGCCCAGCTCTGGCGCGAGGACGGCCTGTGCCAGGGCGTTCTCGCCGCCCGCACGGGAGTCACCCCCGCCAACGTCACACAGGTGATCCGCCGGATGGAAGGGCAGGGCCTGGTCGTACGGCGGCGCGACGACACCGACGGCCGCATCCAGCGGGTCTGCCTGACCGACGCGGGCAGGGCACTGGAGGGGCCCGTCACCGAGCTGTGGCGGACCGCGGAGACGGCCTTCCTGTCCGAGCTGACCCAGGCACAACGCAACGCCCTCCTCCGGCTGAAGTGATCGGAAACACAGATTCGGTCTTGCCCATTTAGTTAATCGGTTAAGGAGTTTCCATGGATCTGGGACTGAACGGCCGCACTGTGATCGTGACCGGGGCATCCGGAGGCATCGGCAGGGAGATCGCCCGTGGTTACGCGGCGGAGGGCGCCGACGTGGTGCTCACCTACTGGAACTCACGCGACGACGCCGAGACGCTGGCGAAGGAGATCGGCGAGCACGCCCTGGTGGTCCCCTACGAGCTGGGCGACCCCGCCTCCGCCGAGGCCCTGCTCTCCGCCGCCCTCGGGTGGACCGGCCGGGTCGACGTGCTGGTCAACAACGCGCTGCGCGTACCGGGATGGAGGCCGACGCCGGACGACTCCTTCGAGAACGCGCCCGACGATGAGTGGCTCCAGATGCTGCGGCACAACATCGAGGGCTACATCGGGCTGAGCAGGCTGGTCGCCCCGGTGATGCGCGAGCGCCGTTTCGGGCGCCTGGTGCACATCTCCAGCGGTCTCGTGGACGACGGCATGATCGGCGCGGAGTACTACACGGCGGCCAAGGCCGCGCTGCACGGGTTCAACCGGTCGGCGGCCTTCAGCCTCGGCAGGGACGGCGACATCCTGTCCAACGTGGTCCTGCCCGGCCTCACCACGACCGCGCGCAACGAGTCGCTGATCGGGCAGATGGGCCACACCTACAGCGACCGCGCACCCATCCGCCGCCTGCTCGACGCGAGCGAGGTGGCCAACGCGGTCGTCTATCTCGGCTCGGCGGCCAACACGGGAATCACGGGCCAGGCCATCTCCGTGACCGGCGGCGTCTGACCCCCGTCGTCCTCGTGACGGGTTCGTGCCGCCCTGCCACGTGCCCCAGGGCGGCACGTCCCGTGCCCAACACCGAACCTTCCCTCCCTGCCGTGTGTCCCGTTGCCCGACCCCTCTCTGCCGTGTGTCCCGTTGCCCGACGCCGCCCTTGCCCGCCCGGCCACGTGTCCGAGCTCCCCGAAAACGCGTCACGGCGGCCCGGCCACGTGCTCCGGCGGCGTCACCTGTCCCGGCGGCGCTCGATGCGCTTTCTCCTGGCGACCTCGCGCCTGTACTCGGCGAGTTCCCGCTTCCGCGCACCGTGGTCGACCGCCGCCTCCTGCTTACGGTTCTCCAGCTCGACCCGCATGGCCTCCTGCGAGGCCGTACTCCTGGTGGAGACGCGAGCGGCCTGACGGGCGGCGAGCTTGGCGGCGCGTTTGGGGTTGACCCGCCCCGCGGCGCGCGTGTCCGCGGGTACGGCACGCGCGTCCGCGGTCCGCGTCAGGAGCGCGCTCCCGTGCCGCATCAGGAACTCGTACAGCTCCGGGTCGGTCGGCTCGGAACCGAGGACGAACCGCGTCGCGCGGAGCTCATCGTCCTCGACCATCTCCAGGACACCGACCCAGAAAGGGCCCTCGAAGTAAACGGACAGCGAAACCATGACGCCCTCCCAGGGGTATGCCGACAGGCGGCCTGACGAGGCCGCTTCCGGCACACCGGACATCCCTGGAGAGGGCGGATACGACAACCATTGCCCGGGCTACCAACCGGACCGCGATTTCGTGTGCGACAGCAAGGATACGTCCCGGTGGGGCGCCCGGCGAGCCGTACGAATCCCGGACCTCCCGTCGGCGAGCCCAAAAGGACTTACCGGCGAAAAGAACCGGTGTCATCAGATGTTCAAAACGCCCCCTCGATACGCCACTCGCATTCAGGACCGTGCGCGCCGTTCCCGGAAAGATCCTGACCGTGGGATAGAAGGGAGCAGGCATCACTCCCCCGGCGCCGTCCGACAAGGCTCCCTGGGAGCGTGGGCGCTCGCCCACGCGAGAAAGGATAATGAATGCGCAAGCAGGCCTGGAAAAACACCCTTATTCCGATTTTCGCCACTGCAACCGCATCATTGGCGTTCGTCGTCACACCGGCCGCATTCGCATCGCCCGCGTCCGCGCGGGAGGTCCCCCCATCCTCCTCAGGAGTCACCGCGGAAAGCCGCGACCTCGACACCTGCAACAGGAGCTGGCACAGGGGGCGGAACACCCAGATCGAGGTCATCACCAACGGAACGCCGCAGACGATCACGAACACCGCATGGACCGATCTCAGCTGCGGTTCGGTGAACGTCCAGGTGCCCAAGGGCGTGACGGCGCACCTCACCGTGTGGGTGAACGCCGAGATCCGCTGCAAGGGACCGAGCGACACCGGCTGGTGCGGGGGCCGGGTTCTCGCCGACGGCCAGCTCCTCAAGCCCAGCAACGAGGACGGCACCGGCGACTTCGCCTGGGACACCGCGGAGCCCGGGATCTGGCGCTGGCACTCCGGCTCGATGATCCGCGCCGGGATCGTGAAGTGCCCCGCGGACAACTCGACGGCGAACTGCGACAAGAAGATCACCGTTCAGGTGGCCAGTCCCAACGCGAACACGGAGTTCTGGGTCGACGACACCATCGTCCGCGCCGAACTGATCAGGAACTCGTGACCTCAACCCCGTGACCCCGACGGCGCGACGTCGACGCGTCAACGGCCGCGCAGGGCGCCTTCGCACAGAGGGCGCCCCGCGCGGCCTGACGCCGCAAACCGCACGTCACTTCTCGGCCCGGCGAACACCTCTCGGCCCGGCGAACGCTCCCGGTCAGCGCGCTAGCGTCCCGCGACCGTGCCCATCTTCGCCGCCGCCCGGTTGACGACCGCCTGGGCCGTCTTGGCGTCGGGTGGTGTGAAGGCGAGCTGACTGAGGACCATCACGGTGCCGCGGGTTCTCGCCAGGACCAGGACCTCGCCGTAGGCCCACGAGTCGTTGGTGTTCGCGGTGATCCACAGGGCCTTGCTCCGCTCGCCGACCCCGGACATCTTGACGGGGGTGACCTTCAGGGTGATGACGGCCGCTTTCTCACCGCGGTAGGCGTGGCTGAAGGTCGAGCAGTTGCGCAGCACGCCCAGGACGCGGTCGAGGTCGAGGTCGGCGGTGGCGACCGAGGGGTAGCGTCGCAGGGTCTCCAGGACCCAGGGGCCGAACTTTCCCTTGGCGAAACCGGCGGTGGCGTACTCCACCCCGCGGAACCGAGGCTTGCTGAACTCCAGCTCGTCGAGGACGGCCGAGCACGCCGGGCTGGAGCTGGCGTCGTAGGGCTCGTAGGTGGGCTTCCAGGCGTTGTACCCGGCCGGAAGATCGGCGACGCCGAGGAGACCGCGCCAGAGCTGAGGCTGGAAGTCACCGTAGGCCGGGCCGGACAGAAGCACGAGGACGAGGGGGATGAGGAGGATACGGCCGAGCGTTCCGGTGTGGGACACGGAGTCACCAACCTTCGACGGGAAACGGGGAAACGGGGTCCGGCACGGACCTGCCGGGGTAGCGGTTGAGGTGGTCGCAGCGCCTGACGAACGCGGTCCACGCCACCGCGGCCAGATCCTGTGATCGGGCACGGGCGCCGCGCAGGAACATGTCGCCGACCTGGCGCAGCAGCGGATCGTCGGAGTCTCGCAGCAGCTCGCCGAGCCGTGCTCGCGCGGGGTGGTCGGCGGGGGCGCCGAACGCGGCCGTGCCCACGGTGTACAGGCCCAGGCAGATCGCGCCCGCCTGGGTCGAGTCGGGCAACCGCGCCGCCTGCCCGACCGGGACCGGGGTGGGGGCCTGGGCAACCAGCAGCGGGGCGAGCGGCAGCACCAGCACGAGGGGCACCGCCGGCAGGAGGGCGGCGGCGGCCGGCGCCGTACGCACGCGGGGCCACAGGGCGAGCGAGGACAGGAACACCAGCAGCATGAGGAACAGCGCGACCTGGGGTGTGATCACCAGGGCCGCGAGGTCGGCGGGTCCCCACCGCTCGGCCGCCGCGAGCCGGGCCGCGACGAACCAGGTGCCCATCACAACGGCGAACAACAGGGCGGCGAAGGGCGCGGCGTACCGCCACGCGCGGGGCCCCGCTCCGGGGATCCAGGCGCGGGCGGCCAGGGCCAGCCAGCCGGTGATCAGTGTGGTCAGCAGGAGGAGCACCGCGACCATCCAGATCGCGGTGCCGGGGAGGATCTGGTCGAGGGCGGCCACGGCCGTGTAGTCGGGCGCGCCGCTGAGCCAGAGGTTCCACTGCACGCTCGACCGGGGCGCGAGGAGCGCACCGATCACCAGCCCCGCCCCCAGCGCGACTCCCGATCCGAGCGTCGCCCCCCAGGTGAGGGTCCGGGCCGACGCGGCCCGCCAGAGGCCCAGGCCGACGACGCCGGAAACGGGGAAGGCGGCCACGGCGCCCGCGGCCCAGTAGGCGACGAGGGACGGCACGGGGAGCACCGCCTGCAGGATCACACCGAGTTCGTCGACGATGACTCCGGCCGCGATCCCGGAGGCGACGGCCTCGGCGACGGAGGGCCGCATGAGGAGGGCGGGGGAACGCAGAACCTCCAGACGGCGGGCGATGCGGGGATGAAGCCGCAGCAGACCGCGCCGCTCCTGCCGTCCGCCGGACAGCAGGGCGTCCATCTCCACCGGCCTGTACTGGCCGGCCCGCAGGTCGGCGTCGTGCTCGCGGGCCCTGATCGCGGCGGCGAAGGTAGCGGCGACCAGCAGCGCGAGCACGGCGTTGCGCCAGGTGACGGAGAACGCCGGGGTGGCACCGGTCGTCATCGCCGCCGACAGCCCCATCGGCACGACCGTCACCAGCGCGAGGCAGATGGCGGCGAACATGGCCAGGTAGGTGCGGTCGACGTCCCGGTTACGCAGGTGGCCGAGCTCGTGGGCGAGCGTCGCGGTGACCGTGGACGGGTCCGTCACGGCGTAGAGGCGGATGGACCCGGGGAGCATGACGCGGTAGCGGGGATACCGGCCATAGGTGAACATCCGCGGCAGCAGGCCGCGGCCGCTCACCATCAGCACCGGCGGCCGGGACAGGCCAGCCTCCTCGACGGTCGCCCGTACGGCCTCAGGCCAGGGAGCGTACGGCTCCGCGCGGTGCCAGCGGGTGATCATCGCGGGCGCGGCCACGTACGCCAGCACGACCAGCACGGCGACCAGCGCGGGACCGGCCAGCGGTGCCAGCGACTGGAGCACCAGGATCCGGGTCGAGCAGTCGAGGAAGTCCGCGACCTGGGCGAGCTGCCCGCACGCGCCGTTCTGCGCGCGCCAGCCGTCCCGCGCGAGCACCAGGAACCAGTAGCCGCCGAAGAACGCCCCGGCCGCGACCGTGAGGAACAGCAGCCGCAGGCGCTCGGTGCTCGGCGGCGGCAGGGAGAACGCGTCGATCTCCCGCATGGTTCACGCCCCGGGCCCGGTGGGATCGGCGTCGCGTTGCAACTCGCCGACGACCGCGTCGGCGAGCAGCTGGGCCCGCGCCTGAGGCATGCCCAGCGCGCGGGCCCGGGAGAGGACGGACTCGCCGATCCTGCGGCGTTGCGCGTCGTCGAAGGGCGGCAGCGGCTGCTCGACGGCCTGCCGCCGCTCCCTGCTCCCGCGCCGGAGCAGCCACCCGAGGACGCCCCGCGCACCGCTGCGGGAGTGTTCGGTGATCTCCTCCCTGGCGGCGTCCAGCACGGCGCCGCCGACGAAGCTGACGACGACGGGCGCCCAGGCGGCGACATCGGCCAGGATGCCCGAGCCGAGGAGTCGCTCCCCCTCACGCTCGATGTCGCCGGGGTTCTTGACGTACAGTGCCCAGATCTCGGGCAGAAAGGGCAGCTCTTCGGGGCCGAGCCTGGCGAGAACCGCCTCGACGAGCTCGTAGGCCGTACGCTGTCGCGACATTGACGCTCCCGATGGCAGGAGTCAAGGCGTACTAGAAGCTACTCCTTTCGGCAGGGAATCGCCGCTATTTCTTCGGCCTTTATGCCATTGACACCATACGAAAGCGAAGCGTTCATCTCTGGGCATCCCACACCGATACGACGCTTCATTTCAGAGCACCCGGCCCGGCAGGAGAAAAATGTCATTCAGGATAGGTGTCGAGGGTTTCGGGGTACTGGAACACGTCGTCGAGCGGGACGCCGAGCACCCGGGCGATCTTGAACGCCATCTCCAGGGACGGCGAGTATTTGCCCTGCTCGATGGCGATGACGGTCTGGCGGGTCACGCCGATGCGGTCAGCCAGCTCGGCCTGCGTCATCTCCCCACGCGCGAACCGGAGAGCGCGGATCACGTTCGTGACCTTGGTCGGCTTCACCACGACGGAAAACCCCTGCGGTAAGCGAAGATCTTGGCGGCGGATCCGAGAACCGACGACAGCACGAACGCCAAGTAGATCACGTTGGCGATCCAGAAGTGGTTCACCTCGGCCATCGACATGCCGAGCGCCGCCACGCCGCCCGCGATGACGAACGACTGGCCGATGTACTCACCGAACCGGCTGATCTCCCGATCTCGCTGGTCCTTCCTGTCGGCGTCCCGGGGTGAGACGATCGCCATCGCGATGTCGAGCGCGATCGTCGCGACGATCGCGGCGCCGACGGTCCACAGCAACGTCGACACGTACGGCACCGCGGTGAGAGGGGCGCCCCCTGCCCGTCCAAGGATGATCACGAGGTAGGTCGCGTACGAGACGACCGTGACCACCAGCATGATCCATGCGCGCTTCTCTTCGGCCGTCATGCCATCAATGTAAAACAAAGCCAACGCAATGTCTACTTTCCTTTACATCGCTCCGTGTGAGACATCCATCCATTACGCCCACAGACACGGGATCACCCGTGACGACACCTGGTTCCTGCTGAAACTCCAGGAGGAGATCGGCGAGCCGGGCCTCAGCGCCAGGGGGTGTCCAGAAGGCCTTCGAACTGCGCGGCGGCTTCGGCCGGGTCGAACCCGGGAAGCCCCTCACGCATCAGCTCGTCGATCCGGCGTGCCGCGTCGGTCCTGGCCCGCGCGATGGCCGCCAGCACCTCCTCGGCCAGGGTGTGGCTGTCGAGCCGCATGGCGCGTGGCCCGAACGCGACGTCCAGCACCCTGCCCTCGGCCGTCACGCTCACCGTGACCTGCCCGGACGCTCCCTCGCCGGTGCCGACGACCTTGTCGAGATCGGCCTGCGCCTCCTCGACCCAGGCGAGCACCCTGTCCGCCCGCTCCTCGGCCAGAACGAGGTCTTTCTCCCGGATATCGGCCGGGTTGATGTGAGAGCCGTACACACCTGCCTCCCGTCAGAACAGATTGCGGGCCACCTGGTCGACCCGGTCTCGGATGAAGCGCTCGTCCAACGGCTCCGGCAGATCCGCGGTTTCGGCGAGAGCGTCGTCGACAATCACCTGGGCCTGCCGTGCCGCGTCGTCCTGGGCCGCCTGGAGCACCCCGGTCACCTGCCTGCCAAGGGCCACGTGGCCGAGCCGCATGACGCGCGGATCGAAGTGGATCTCCACGATGTCACCCTGCCCGTTCGCCACAACCTCCATCAGGCCGTCGGCACTCTCGGCCCTCCCGGTCAGGTCATGAATCCCGGCCCGCGCCTGCCTGAGGCGCTCCATCATCCTGCGCCCTTGGAGCAGGACCTGCTCCAGGCGCTCGACGTCGTCGTCGGGCGAAGGGGGCGTCGACATGTCGGCTCCAGCCGTGAGGCTCTGATGAGTCATCAACTCTAGAGCAGAAACCATACACGTCCAGTAGACAAAAAATGACTGACAGTGACAAGGAGATATAGATCACCAAATATTAGCTATTAAGGTGATGTTTACCCTCTATTTGACTGATCTTCGGGCTAGTGTCTTCGGCATGGCTTCTGGACTTGAGGTCGCCCGGGAGACGATGGGGCAGGAAGCCTCCCGGATGCGGATTCACGGTGAGGACTACGCCGCGGCGGTACGGCGGCTCAGGGAACGCGGAACAGGCGGCGCGTGATGGGGAGACGACGGCCTGCTCTCCATGCTCCTCGGACCGTACGCCGAGGCCAGCGCGCTCGGGCTGGAAGCCATGATCGGCCTGTCCGGGGTGGTCAACGGCACCGGCGAGGCCATGAACACCGTCCTCGCCAACACCGAGACGGCCGAGGCCGCCGGCGTCGAGCAGTCGAGCGCCCTGTACGGCGAGCGGACCCCGTACGACGGAAGGTCGGCCTGACATGGGTGTGACGGTTCCCCCGCAGGTCGACACGATGCTGGGCCTGCTCGGCATTCCCTGGCCGAACGTCGACGAGGACGAGATCCGCGAGGACGCCGACGCCTGGCGGACCGTACTGGCGGACGCCGAGCCCACCGCGGCCGAGGCGGAGGCGACGATCCGGCGAACAGGGCAGAGCTACCGCGGCGACTCCGCGACCGCCATGGCGAGCCGCTGGAACGAGACCGGCGGACAGCTGAGCCGGGCGGCCGCCGCGGCCAGGTCGGCCCCGATGGTCCTCGACAACACCGCCTGGCTCACCACAGGCGTGAAACTCGCCGTGGGAACGGCCGCCGTCTACGCGTCGGTGCGAGCGGCCAGGGCGTTCCTCGCGGGCGGCCCGTTCGGTGGGGCCGCGGCCTCGGCGGAGATGTACCGCACGCGCGCTCTGATCGGCCGCATCCAGCGCGAGGGAGCCGAGGGCGCGAGCAAGGTCCTGGCTCCGGCGCTCAACCGCCGGGTCACCGAGCAGTTCCGCCACATTCTCGACAACCTCCGCCGCCCCGGCGGCCCGTCCCTCGCGCTCGCAGGTCCCGGAGGCCGCGTCCCGATCCGCACCGTCGGCCCGAGGGCGGCGGCGGGCCCCCGCTCGGCCAGGGACGGCATGGCCCTGATGGGCCGCGGCAACAGCAACGCCAGAGCCGGCGGCAACGGCCGCAGGGGCGGCGGAGGTCGGCGCAGCGGCGGCAGCGGCAGCGGCAGCGGAGGTGGCAGCGGAGGTGGCGGCCGTCGGAGCAGCGGCGACGAGACCAGGTCGGGGCATGCCGAGATCCGCCAGGTCCAGCGCGGCATCAGCGACGATATGATCGACCAGGCCATGCGATCACCTGGGAAACCCGGAAACACCAAGGGCACGAAGGTCCACGAGAGCCAACGCGTCCGCGTCGTGGTGAACAGCTTCGGGAAAGTGATCTCGGCCATGTGGCGCAGGTAGGAACAGTCCCTGCGAGAGCGCGAGAGGTTGACCTTGCGGATCGAATACGACAGGGAGAACGACGTCGCCTACATCTACCTGGCGAACGAGATCGCCCCGGGCGAGGCCAGGACCCAGGTCCTGGTCGAGGCCCAGGAGATGCCCGGCGAGGTGATCCTCGACCTCGACGACAAGGGCTCTCTGCTGGGCATCGAGATCATCGGCGCGTCCTCCGTCCTGCCCCCTGAGGCTCTCGCCGAGTCCCTGGAGGAGTCCCCGGAGGAAGATGGAGACGGCACGGCGTCGCCGTACGACCAGCCGCCCCGGTAGAACCCGCGGAGCGGCCGAGGACGGGAGAGCGGGCTGTGCGCTACTGGTCGGCCCGGTCGGCCCCGGGGGCGCGGGGAGTCGAGCGCACGGCGCCGACGCGCAGCAGGAGCGGGGCGAGAGCGACCATGGTGAACAGGCGCAGACTCTGGATGCTGGAGATCAGGGAGACGTCGGCGTGGGTGGCGACGGCCGTGGCCAGAACGGCGTTGATGCCACCGGGGGTCGTGGCCAGATAGGCGTCCGAGAACGGAATGTGGGCGGTGGCGGCCAGCAGCCAGGCGAGGGCGGCGCAGGCGGCACTGACGGTGAGGACGCAGGCCAGCGCCAGCGGCAGGAGCCGACGCATCCGGGTGACGGCGGAGCGGGTGAAGCGCAGGCCGATGTCCAGGCCGACCACGGTGAACAGGAGGGCTCGCAGGGGGCCGACAGGGGTGAATCCGCCGACCAGGCCGGTCGAGGTGAGGACGGCGGTCAGCAACATGGGGCCCAGCAGGGCGGGGCTGGGCAGTGCGACCCATCGCCCCAGCAGGGCCCCGACGAGCGCGACGACGGCCAGCACCGGTATCCCGACGCGCTGGTCGGGGCCGCTCACCAGGCTCCACACCCCCGGAGCGGGGCCGATCGTCCCGGGGGTGGCGGGGGAAGTGAACAACCAGTGCACGATCATCGGCGCGGTGGCTGCGACCAGCGCCACACGCAGATACTGCAGGAAGGCGACCAGACGCGGGTCCGCGTCGAGGTCCTGGGCGCAGGAGACCACGGCGGCAGAGCCACCGGCGATCATGCCCAGGGTGGCGCTCGCGGGGTCCACCCGGCCGACGCGCGCGAACACAGCGGCGGCGACCAGGCTGAGGACGACGGTGGCGGCGGTGACCGCGGTCAGCGGGAGGATCTCCGCGGAGGCCTGGTGCAGGGCGTGTGGATTGAGGTAGCTGCCCATCAGCACCCCGAGGACGGCCTGGCAGGTGCGGTTCACCCGCCCGGGAAGGTGTCCGGCGGCGAAGCCCGCCCCCGCCACCGCCAGTCCGGCCAGCAGCGGACCCAGCAGATGCGGGGCCGGCAACACCGGCTCGACCATCTCACCTGCGGCACAGGCGGCCAGGGCGACGGCGAGCCAGAGAAAGCGGCCTCTGTGGCGGCCCCATCGACCGGGACGGCCCGCAGGGGGACGGGGTTCGATCACCATCACATGTTACGCACAGTATGACGATGATTCCTTTCCGTAACAGAATATGATCACGCTTCCCTGATCCCCACGTAGCCGACGCCCCTACGCTCCCTCCCGGAACCGGAACGCGGCCCGGTAGGCGCTGGGACTGATTCCCGCGCGCTGGGCGAACCTGCGGCGGAAGGTCGCGGGCGAGCCGAATCCGCAGCGCTCGGCCACCCGGTCAACCGGCAGGTCAGTGATCTCCAGCAGTTCGCACGCCCGGTCCACGCGGGCATGGAGCAGCCACCGCAGGGGCGTGGTGCCGGTCTGCGCCTGGAAACGGCGGTTAACGCTGCGGACACTCGTGTTCGCGTGCCGAGCGATGTCGGCGAGCGTCAGCGGCAGGTGCAGGTCCTCGCTCATCCATCGCAGGGTCGGCCGCAGGTCGGCGTCGTCCTGGACAGGGAATGGCCTTCGGATGAACTGGGCCTGCCCGCCCTCACGCTTGGGGGCCATGACGACGCCGCGGGCGACGTCCGCCGCGACCGCGGGCCCGTGGTCGGTGAACACCACGTGCATGCACAGGTCAAGCCCGGCGGCGACGCCGGCGGAGGTGAGGACCTGCCCGGCGTCGACGTACAGGACCCTCGCGTCCACCTCGACCAGCGGGTAGGAGCGTGCGAGTTCCTCGGCCATGCGCCAGTGCGTGGTGGCCCGGCGCCCGTCAAGCAGTCCGGCGGCGGCCAGCACGAACGCGCCGGTGCAGATGGACAGAATACGGGCGCCGCGCTCCGCGGCCGTACGGAGGACCTCCAGCACCTCGGGCGCCACTGTGGGCGCGTCGTGGGCCAGACCGGGCACCACGACGGTATCGGCGAACGCGGCATCGCCGAGCGGGTGTCCGGGGCGAAGCTGGAAGCACGCGGTGCCGACGGCCGTGGCGGTCACGTCATCCGGCCCGCACACCTTGACCCGGTAGAGCGGCGCCCCGCCGGGCGCGTGCGCGGTGGAGAACACCTGGCAGGGCACGCTCAGGTCGAACGCCACGACACCGGGGAACGTCAGCACGGCGACGGTGTGCATGGCCAGAACCTAGCGCACGACGGCAATTCCGCCACTGGTCGTCCCGAACCCTCGACTGCAGACTCGTGCCCCATGGAACGCAGAACCCTTCTCCAGAGCGCCGCCGTGGCCACCACAGGAGCGCTCCTCCCCGCAGACGCGGCCGTCGCCCGCGCATCCGCGCCCTCGCCCCTCCGGCGGGTGCACATCGTCCTCTTCGACGGCGTCGAGGAACTCGACTTCGCGGCTCCGCTCGAGGTTCTCGACATCGCGGGCAAGTTCGGCGCCCCCGTCGAGACGACGCTGGTCACCTGTGACGGGCCGAGGACGGTCGTCGCCAGTTGCGGCACCAGGATCGAGGTACGCGCCCCCTGGGCGCCTGACAACGCGGATGTGATCATCGTCCCGGGTGGCGACGTGCGCGACCCCGCCCGGCCGGGCGTGGCCATGGAGATCAAGCGGGGTGTGATCCCCGCCGCGCTGCGGGCCGCCCGCCGCTCGCGTCTGGTCATGGCGTCGGTCTGTACGGGTGCCCTCCTGCTCGGAGCGGCGGGACTGGTCAGAGGACGCCCCTGCACGACCCACCGGATGAGCAGGGACAAGCTGGCGGAGCAGGGCGGAAGGGTCATCGATGCCCGCGTGGTCGACGACGACGACCTGGTCACCTCCGCCGGGGTCACCAGCGGCCTGGAACTGGCCCTCTGGCTCGTCCAGCGCGGCCACGGCGTCGACGTCTCACTCGATGTCGAGCGCGTCCTGGAGTACGAGCGCCGGGGCGCCGTCTACAGAACCACGCACAGACAACCGGCATAGAGTCCGGGCGAGGTACGGCGGGCGAGCGGTGTGGCCACGGCCCGGCCCGCGTCAGCGGCCGGATATCCTCCCTTTTGAACGCGTTCAGCTCGCTGCATTAGGCATGTCTCACGCCCTAAGGGGAGCCTGATGAAAATAGTGATACCCGGGGGAACCGGTCAGGTAGGCACGATCCTGAATCGCGCGCTGATCACCGCGGGCCATGAGGTCGTGGTCCTGACCAGACGGCCGGCGCGCAACCGTGAAGTCCGCTGGGACGGTGAGACCCTGGGGCCATGGGCGGAGGAGATCGACGGCAGCGACATCGTGGTCAACCTGGCCGGACGCAGCGTCAACTGTCGCTACACCGCGGCCAATCTACGGGCCATGATGGATTCGCGCGTGCGCTCGGCCCGGGTTGTGGGTAAGGCGATCGCAGCCGCCGTACGACCTCCCCGCGTCTGGCTGCAGATGAGCACCGCCACTGTCTACGCCCACCGCTTCGACGCGCCCAACGACGAGGCGACCGGCATGCTCGGTGGCACCGAACCCGGAGTCCCGGGCTACTGGGCCTACAGCGTCGAGATCGCAAAAGCGTGGGAGCGGGCGCAGGCGCGAGCCGAAACCCCACACACGCGCAAGGTCAGCATGCGCTCCGCCATGCTGATGAGTCCCGATCACGGCGGCGTCTTCGACGTCTTGCTACGGCTGGCGCGGCTCGGCCTTGGCGGCCCGGTCGCGGGTGGCGCACAATACGTGTCCTGGATCCACGACCACGATTTTGTCCGCGCCGTCGAGTTTCTGGCCGACAGGGACGACCTCGACGGGCCGGTGAACCTCGCCGCTCCCGCTCCTTTACCGCAGCGCGCGTTCATGCGCGTGCTACGCGCTGCGTGGGGTGTTCCGGTGGGCCTGCCCGCAACGAAGTGGATGGCCGAGCTCGGCGCGTTCGCGCTGCGCTCGGACACCGAACTCCTGGTGAAAAGTCGCCGGGTCGTCCCCGGCCGTCTGCTCGAAACAGGCTTCGCCTTCGACCACGCCCAATGGCCGGAGGCCGCCGACGACCTCGTGCGGCGCGTGCGCGGCGGGCCTGGCTTCACCGGGTGAGCCTTCGGCTCCCGCCGGCCTCGGCCAGGGCATGAATCGGCCCTCAGTTGGCCGGGACCGCAGTGGGGCCGGTGCCGAGTGGCCGAACGGGCGGGGCACAGGGGGGGACGTGCGGTACGCCAGGAGCAGCGGAGCCAAAGTCGGGTGGATCCGGCATGCCGGGGCGGGCGGAACCAGTGCTTAGGCTTGGGGCCAGGCACCGGCCAATACTCGGGCGACGGCGGTGCTCAGGATCCGCACACCGCGCACCGAGCCGGGGTCGACGTTGACCAGGTTGTATACGCGTTGCAGGCGGTAGTCCAGCGTCCGTGGATGGATGTGCAGGGTGGCCGCGGCGACGAGCCGGTTCATGTCGGCGCGGTAGTAGGCGTCCAATGTCACCACCAGATCGGGGCCACTTTCCAGACGGCGGGCGATCTCACGCAACCAGTGGTCGACCTCGGGGAGTTGCGCGGCGCCGAGTTCGACGAACACGTCGGCGACTCCGGAGAGGGTACGCGGTGTGATTTCCAGCGGTGCGACGTGGGCCACGCGTCGCGCCAGCTCCACCGTCTTGTTCAGGGCGTTCGCCGGGCCGGCGGCCGTCCCCACCGCGCAGGGCCGGCCCACCCGTTCCATGATCTCGCGGACCAGGCTCATGAGTCGGTCGCCGTCGGACGCCATGGGAGACAGCGACATGGGGGACAAGGACACGGAACCGTCGTGCGGCATCAGGGCGAGCAACTCGTTCGGTTGCTGCCAGCACAGCGGCACGAGGTGGTTTTTGAACACGCTCGTGATGAGATCGTCGTGCGTGGTCTCGGTACGGCCGAGCAGCTGGCTCGGCATCCTGATGATGACCACCAGGTAGTGGTCGTGCAGGCCGACACCCAGGCTGCGCGCGAGGCCAGGGGCGGTGGCGTCGCCGTTGAGCAGCAGCTGGGTGAGCGTGCGCACCCGAGTCGCCACCGAAAGGCGCAGCTGCTCCTCGTCCAGGTACGCCTGGAGATAGGCGGCGGTGCCTGGCACGCCCTGGGCGCCGAACCACGACAGCAGGCGCAGCAGTTCCTGCACATCCTGACCTTCGGCCGCGTCGTAGAACTCGCGGAGCATCAGGTTGGCGTGCAGCGTCAGCACACGCCGTGCCGTATGGAGGGAGAACCCATACCGCGCACGCCGTTGACCGATGCTCCCGATGAAGGACAGGTCCCCCGCCCCGATTGGTTGATCTTCACTGACGCACTCGATCGTGCGTCGGCGAAACCAGACGGCGTAGTCCAGCGTCTCCGCGTACGCCTGCGGATTGGCGGCCTCCCTGCGGTACTCGGGCAGCTCGCGCATATACGCGCTCACTTCGGCTCGCGCGTTCGCGTCGGATCTTTTCATCAACAAACGCAAAAAATCGCCCACGCCGATCGATCTTCCCCTTTGCATGAGCGGCAGCGCGCGCACCGCATCGGCCGAATATCCATCACGCCTTCGACCTGATTTGTCCAAACCAGCCGAGCACGTCCTCATGGTAACCGCCACGGCGCGACGTTCGACATGCGAACGGTCCAGATAATCACCGATTCCGGTCACCGGCCGTAACTCTATGCTGTTATCGCAGCATAGAGCCTCATTTCGAGTAGATCACAAAAAAATAAAGCACATACGTAAAGCCGGTATCGGTGTCGCCGTGAGCCTTACTCAAAGCCGAGTTCCAGCACCGTCACGGTTGCAAGAAATGACAATTCAATCTTGATCATGACAGAGCATTTCCACACATGTCACGACGACAGTTTCCCTATATCAACGCAAAGCTGTTGCCGCTGACAGCGTCGGTGAATCCATACGACAAGGGCTGACGGCTGAACTTTCCGACACAACTCGACAGAGGAGGAATCGATGCAGGGACGGATCAAGAGGGGTGGCGCAGCGGTGATCGCGCTGGCGGCCGCGGCGGCAATCACTGTCGGTTCGGCGGGGACCGGTTCGGCGGCGATCGCTTCCGGGGCGGCGGGGAGCGGTTCGACGGCGAGCTCCAGCTCGACCGCGGCCCCCTCGCTGCAGGCGTACGGGATCACCAGTGACGGCAAGCTGATGGCCGCGTTCACCACCGACAAACCCAAGGAACTCAACTGGGTCAGCCGGATCGCCGGGCTGGTCAACGACACCTTCGTGATCGGGATCGACTTCCGCGTACAGGACGGCAAGTTCTATGCCGTCGGCAACCAGGGCGGCATCTACACGATCTCGCTCCCGAGGAACAGCACCGACGACGTGGTCGTCACGAAGGTCTCCCAGCTCAGCGTCGCGCTGAACGGCACGACGTTCGACGTCGACTTCAACCCCGCCGCCGACCGGCTGCGCGTGATCAGCGACACCGGCCAGAACCTGCGGCACAATCTCGGCACCGGCACAACGGTGTCGGACTACTCCTTGAGCTCCGCCCCAGGCGCCCCGGCGATCGCCGGAGTCACCGCCGCCGCCTACACCAACAACGACCTCAACAGCGCCACCGCGACCACACTGTTCGACATCAACACGGCGACCGACCAGGTCGTCGTCCAATCACCGGCCAACAACGGCCTGTTGGCCCCGACCGGTGCACTCGGTATAGCCGCCGGCACCAACGCGGGTCTCGACATCTTCAGCGACCTGAGCAACGGCAAGACCGTCTCGAACTCGGCCTTCGCCACCCTTGTCCTCCCGAACGGCGACGCGACACTCAACACGGTCGACCTGCTCACCGGCGTCGCCACCCAAGTCACCCAATCCCCGTTCCCCCTGACCATCACCGATATCGCCCTCGCTCTCGACACGGACTGACACACCTCGTTCGACCAGCGACGATGAGCCCGCGCCGGCCCCGCCGACGCGGGCTCACCCGCGCCGTCCTCGCGACGTCGGCCAGGCAGTCACCGCCGGGAGCAGGGGTGAGCGCGAGATCGGCGACGGTTTTCCCGGGGTCGTGGATCGCGCGGATCGGACGCCATCGTGCCGGTTGCCGTGACAGGGCGTGCTCCAGGCCGGTCATGCGCAGGGTCTGCGGCAGGAGCAGGCTGCCTGCGTGGCAGACGTCGCCCGAACTTTCTACGGACATGACAATCTTGGAGCGGGGAGCGGTGAAGCCCGCCGCTCCGAAGAGTGGCGGGCTTCCGCATTCCCCGCATGTGCGAAAACACCGGCAGTTGCCGGGGCGGCGCAGTCAGGGCTTAACGTAGGTCACCCGGACGTTCAGGTAGGTCGATCCGCCATAATCGTGTCCGCGAATGGCAAGCAGATTGCAGCAGTCCAGATAGGTGACCGGAACGACGACGTCGATCGCACCGGTGTTACAGTTGCCACTCCTGGCCGTTTGCACGAGATGACCGTTCAGGTAGACCTGCGCATCATTGTCCACCGTCCCCTGAATACGGACCTGCTGTGCGTCCCGCGGGATATGGAGCCAGTGCCGCACCAAAATGTCGGTGTTCACAGCCCACGGCGTCTTGACGTTACCGGGGTTGTTGAACGCACAGCCGGTTGCGGTGCCGAAGCCCTCCTGGCCCGTCCTCCAGGAGCTGTCGTCGAAGCCCCGCTCGTAGAACAGAGGCACGTCGATCGCGGGCGGGACCTGAAGATACGTCCAGTCCGTGCTGTTGTAGTCGAGGGCGGTGACGACGGCCTGCCGCGTGTCTCCCGTTTCAGAGGCGAGTGCGGGCGTCGAGACGGAGAAGGCTGTGGCCGCCAGCACCGAACTCGCCGCGAAACCCGCGAGCAGAAAACGCCATGATTTACTGGACACAGGCGAGGCCTTCCTTTTCGGACAAAATTCCCTGATCGGGTGTCACTGGCACGCCAAAAGCAGGCTTACGCATCTCCACCCGATGGATTCACGGAAAGGAAACCACACCCGGCCCGCCTGAAGCGGATTTACCGTCGCAGCATTCGGCAGTTCTTACACAGATATTGCATCCATAATCTTGACCTTCGTTTCGATTGCGACGTGAGCTGGAGTCATCACGCCAACTGCACATTCGACACCTTCAGCCGTCAACCCCCTGATTACCTCCCGAAGGAAACCCCTGCTCACAGTGGGACGCCAGGGCCGGCACCGCGGAGACCGCGGGCCCGGACCGCGGAACGCGGTCGCAGCGGGTGCACAGCCACTATGAGTGGCAGCCGTCCGACACCGCGGTCGGCGGCCAGGACCTGTTCATCCACGTGCGGGTGCACCGATTCGTCCGCCGCGATGACACTGCGCCAAGACGACGTTCGCCGAGCGGCCCCCGGGCTGACCATCTGCTACGGCCACCGGAGCATCCCGGCGGTAAAGCGTTGCGGGCGATCGCGCCGGTCGGACACCGCATCGCAAGTGGACGAGTCGTTCCCGATGCCATGCACGTCCAAGAACGACCGCGGTGCCGAACACGGCCTAGTTCTGGACGCTGCGGCCCTCTAGTCCGGCGACGCCGATCGTGCCACTGGAGCCGCGCAGGCCGAAGCCGTACCGGAACCACTGTCGTTGCTGCGGGGTCGCGAGCACATCACCGACGTCGATGGTGTCCAGAAGCTTCCATTGCCCGCCGATTTCAGCGTAGGAGACGATCCTGGTGCCGGACAGCAGCAGCGCGAAGCGGTCTCCCTGGTCGAAGGTCCGCCGCATCCCACCGAGGGTGTTGGTGAATTCGCCGTTCACCCGGACGTCGATCCCCGACTGCTTGCGGCTGTTGTTGTACCAGGCGGTCATGTAGTTCTTCTCGTCCTTCACCCACCCCACGAAGACGCTGTCTTCTTGTTCGTCGGATTCCGCGAACGTACCGATCGTCAGCACGCTGAGGGCCTCGCCGGAGGGCGGTAGGCCGCCCTTCCCGGTATTCAGGCCGAAGAGGCCGAAGAAAGGTACCGAGCCGGACCCGGTGAACTGACCGCCGCCGACGAGGATCGTCGGCAACACCTCACCGCTTTCCGGCTTGAACGGGATGTACTGCCGGGAGGTGTCATCGGCGAACCCGTCGGCGACGTCGGTGTCCGGGAAGTCCACGATGCCGGAGGAGGTTGGCAGCCGTATCACGGTGCCTCGTTCGCCGAACCAGGTCGGCGCGAGCAGCGCTCCGGACGTCACGACCAGTGCCGCGACCACGGCCGTCACCGTGAGCGCCAGCGCCCGGGGACGACGTTTCCCGGGCGACGTGGTGCCTGCGGCCGAGGCTGACGGCGAGGTCGGCCCGGGATCCGGCTCGTCCTGCCCTTCGACCGGCCGGAACCCCGATTCGGTGACCGGATCGGCTGGCATGGACGGATCGACGGGGGAATGCCCGTCGGGCCTGCCGTCGGATCGCCCCGCCGAACGCCGTCCCGGTCGTGTGAGGCCGACGTCGCCACCGGTGAGGTCGTGCAGCAGGTGGCCGGCCGCCGGACGGCCCGCCGGATCCTTCGCCAGGGAGGCGGCCACCAGCGGGCGGAGCGGATCGGGCACGCCCGAGAGATCGGGCTCGTCGGACAGGATGGCGTGCAGGATCGCCGGGACGGCCTGTCCGGAAAAGGGCATCCGCCCAGTGGCCGCGAAGATCATCGTGCCGGCCCAGGAGAACATGTCGGAGGCCGCGGTGACCGGCTCGTCCGTGAGCTGCTCCGGTGACATGTAGGCAGGGGTGCCGGCCAGCTGAGTGCTGCTTATCGTGTGGTCGACCACATGGGCGATGCCAAAGTCGATCACAACCGGCCCTTCCGGACCGAGGATCACATTGCCCGGCTTGAAGTCCCGGTGCACGATCCCGGCCTGGTGGATCGAGGCCAGCGCCGTCAGCGTGGCGACCGCCAACCGCTCCAGCCCACTACCGGTCCGCGGCCCGTCGGTCTTGACCAGCGCGCTGAGCGAAGGTCCTGAGACATACTCGCTGACGATGTACGGCCGCCCGCCCACCATCCCGGTGCCGATGACCTTGGCCGTACAGAAGGCGGCGACGCTCGCCGCGACCTCCGCCTCGCGCAGGAACCTCCGCTGGGCCGTGGGATCGGCCGCCAGCCGCGCGTGCAGCACCTTGATCGCCACCTGCGGCCCGCCGGGCGCCTCCCCGAGATACACCGCGCCCTGCCCGCCCTCGCCGAGCAGCGCCGAGATCCGGTAGTCATCGATGAGTTCCGGTTCGTGAGGCCCCAGGACACGAGGAACCGTCACCGCTTCACCCCGCAGGATCGAATGACCACCCTATGTCGCGCTCATGATAACTCTCGGCCGCACTCTATCGCCGGATATTGACAATATTTCCTTGCCATCCGGCAACCACCAAGCCAATGAGGCCTGTCAGACCGCTTTTTCTACCTTGGACTTCGCTTCATCGTTGACACATCAGGTTCTTTTTTATATGCGTAACGGTGGACATCGGAAATAGTGTCGCAGTCGGAGAGCTCTGAGCACGGGTGCCAGGCCGCCTGCCTGGTCATTCCGACGGCCAGGTGAAGTCATGGTGGTGGACGTAATCCACAAGATCGGGCATGCTGGTTACCCCTATGCGGAGGATCAGATGGCGATCGGATTCACCGAGGTTCTGCTCCTGCTGGTGGGATGAGGCGTTCCAGCGATACTGTTGTTCTTCTTGCTGTACTGGGCCATCCGCCTGGCGATCAGACATGAGAAGCGGCGAGTGCCGAGTCCTCGCGAGATCCTGGTTCAGGAGCGACGGGAACGCATGGCTGCGGAGCGTGCCGCTCACTATCGCACCAGATACCACCCACCCCAATGAGCAAGCGCCCGAAACCCCGCGCCTCATTCCGGGACGCGGGGTCTCTACCGCATGTTTTCTGGGATCCGGCCGTCTTTTGCCGGACGATATAGGCAGCATCACCGATGCCGAAAAAATCGGCGGGTTACTGCGTGAAGCGGACACCCATGGTGAGGGGCGAACGAGTCGCGCGACCGGAACACCTCCCAGGCGCCCCTGCCGTGGACTCGTCGTCCTCAGAGGTTCCCGTCGCGGATGCCCTCCAGGAAGGTGCTCCAGGCGGCCGGGGAGAAGGTCAGCGTGGGGCCAGTGGGATTCTTGCTGTCGCGGACAGCAATCAGGCCGGGCAGGTTCGTCGCCACTTCCACGCAGTTGTCGTTACCTCCGCTGTAGCTGCTCTTGCGGAACCGCGCTTCGGACAGATCGGGGGAGATCATCGCTCAACTCCTCGCCGCAGCGATCAGCGCCGCGGATTTCTCAGGGGACAGACAAGCGCCAGCGAGGCGCTCGAAGAGCAGGATAAGCATCCGGACCTGATCGGCAGCCTCGACGTAGACTTCACCGCCCGGGGACTCTGCGTAACCGACGTCTGGATCTCCCTTGGTGAAGCTCAGCACGGAAAAGCCGCCCTCCATTCCGGCGTGTGCCCCTGCGCCGAATGGGAGAACCTGCACCGTGATGTGCGGCCACTCCGCTACCTGGAGGATGTCGCGAAGCTGCCGGTCCATCTCCTCCCGCGTGCCAGCAGGGCGCCGCACGGCCGCCTCGTCAATCAGGACGTGCAGCGTCGGGGCACTGTCCCCGATCATTGTTGTCTTTCGCTGCATGCGAGCATCTACACGCCGCTCCAACTCGACCTCCCCAAGACCAGGGTGCCGAGCCCGGATGACTTCCCGGGCGTAAGCCTCACTTTGGAGGAGGCCAGGAATGACGGAGGTCTCCCACGTACGGATTGCGGTGGCGTCAGCTTCCAACGAGACGTAGTTGCCAAGCCACACGTCGCTGTAGGCGGTCCACCAACCGCGCCGACCCGCATCCTTCGCAAGTCGGCTCAGGCTTGCCGCAGTGGCAGAGTCGGCGCCGAAGAGTTCGAGCGCATGAGTGAGATCGGCGTCGCTCACCATGATTCGGCCCCCCTCGATGCGGTGGACCTTCGAGAGTGACCATCCGAGCCGAAGCGCCGCCTCATTGGTGCTGAGAGCAGCCTCCTCTCGGAGTCTGCGCAGCTCACGGCCTAGGCGACGGTGCCTGACAGTGGGGGACTTCATAGGCATGGCCACCAGTGTGCCGTGTCCCGCGCGATATTTCTCTGTGCTGACGGCTTGCGTGCGTGCCGTCGGCACGCGCATGATGAGTTCCCAATACCACCACTGTAAGTGAGGTCACCATGACAGAGGGGCACGAATCGGTCGCCCGAACGGCGGTTTACCCCTGCGGCAGCACGAAGGTGCCCAGACTCGGCACGAGCTTCACGAGCCCGAGATCCCGCAGGTGCTGAAGAACATGACGACCGGTGTTGTTCCCTACGCCGCACTCTCCCATGATCGCCACGATGCTCGGGAGCTTGTGCCCAGGCGGCCACTCGCCACTGCGAATGCGCTGCTCGTAGACCTCGGCGATCTGCTCCCACTTCGGTCGGCCCGGCTCGAATTCGATCACGAACGCGACGGTATTTGGTCGCATCATGCTTGGGCGATACCAAGCACGCCTAAGCACGTATGGACACGCCTAGGCATGCCTAGGCATGCTCCAGAACTCAATTCGCCCCTTTAAAAGGAAACGGACCCGCCACCGGTATCGCACACCGATGACGAGCCCTTGATCAGGAAGTAGGTCCCGACCCATGACCAACCCTAGTGCTCCGGTCCTCGACCGGGACACGACGATCAGAGACGGCTGCGGCTGCTTCGCCGACGCCGCTCCCATGCCGATGGGCTGTGCCTTATGCGGGCACGCCCCCTACGCGCACGGCTGCCCCGGCCAGCCCACCGATCACGACTACATCCAGCCGTCCGGCGCGCTGATGCAGATGCGGCTGGAGGCCCGGCGCCAGTCCGGTCCGCAGCGCCTGCCCGCCGTCGAGCTGCCCGCCGACGTCGCGCCCGTCGAGGTCATCCCGCTGGTTCCCGCGCAGCGCCGCCCCACGCCGTCCGTCCAGCAGGACCTCCCGCCCGTTCCCGCCACGGACCCAGCCGGTGTGCCGGACCAAGGCCCGGCGGCCGAGCCCACTGTCGCCCCGGCCGAACCCGCCGTACGGCCGCCGCTGCCCACGCCGACACGCCACCCTCTCCCGTTCCCGCACCAGCGCCCTCGGCCCACCGCCACCAGACCGCCCCGCCGCGGCGACAGCCGACGCCCCGCGCCCGGTGGTGTCCGCGCGAACAGACGTACGGCACCGGCCCCACGGCCCGCGCGCCCGGCGCTTGGCACGTTCCAGAGTCTTCTTCCCCCAGACATGAGGCGGACCTGCCCAGCGGTACCAGCGCCGGAACAGGTCCTTGATCGCAAAGGAGTGCGACCCGTGCACGATGGTAAGTCGTCCTCGACGAACGCACCGGCCATTCCGGGCTGGCGGCTGATCCTCAGCGACCAAAACCGTTTCTGGGCCTTTCGCCAGAAGCCCTTCCCCCTGGAGGCGCGACGCGCCGGAGCCGAACCGGCGGTGGACGCCGACACCTTCGACGAACTCCAGGCCGAGATCGCCCGGCAGGAAAAGATCGCCGAACAGGCCGCCGAACAGGCCGCCTCGTGATCGGGCTGCGCGCATCCCGCGAACCGGGACGCCACCGCGACGGGCAGTCGCCCAGCGTCGTTCATCGGCGGGTGTGGGACGGACCGGCCCGCGCCGAGGCCGAACAGCTGGACCAGAAATGGCCGGACTGGACCGTCCTCTACAGCCTGGGCAACCGCCGCTTCTACGCCGTGGCCGCCTGGCCGAGCCCCCACCCGGTGATCGTCGAACACGAGACGGCCACAGGCCTGGAAGCACAGATGTACGAGGCCGAAATGACCAGGAACGCCCAGCCCACCCCGGCGCCCGTGTCCGGCCCGGTATCGGCGCCTCCCCCGGACAGGCGCGGCGGCGCACCTTCCCAGGCGCCCGCCGCCGCGCCGCACCACCCCTACCCCTCCCGCCGATCCCACAGGAGAGCCGCATGACAACACCGGAGCACAAAGAACAGCTCACCGAACTACGGCAGGCACACCCCGGCTGGTTCGTCTCCTACGACTCGGGCACCCGGGTCTGGAGCGCCTTCTCCCGCCGCATCCC
>NZ_JBFBCE010000109.1:0-30432 GCF_040689595.1 Streptosporangium sp. NPDC051023
CCCCGGTTTCCCCACCCAGCTGCGGCCGGCCCCCACAATCACTCTCTCGGGCGGGCGCGGGCCGGTGCCCAACTAGTCCCCCCCCCGCGACCGTGTGCACCCCTTATGGGTTCACAACCGCCTTGGCTGACCTTGTGGGACGTCGCTCGTCACGACTTGTCCCAGCGCGTGCAAGATGATGGCGTCTATTCCAGTTGCGGCTGCGCCCCGGTCACGTGTGCGCTAGGAAAGGCCTGCTTCGCTGCCGTCTGGTCTACTCCGTGGCCGTTTTATACCGTCGGCTGGTGGTGGGTGCGCCGGGTCGTTCACTTGCCGTGGTCGGTGCCGCTGTTGGCGGCGCGCGTGGCGCGGTGGGCGAGCTCGGTGAACGCCGCCCGTAGCTCAGGAGGGCCGACCACGTCGAGGTCGGTGTCGAAACGGGCGAGTGCTGCCGCCAGGGCGGGCCAGGACCAGGCGCCGAGCTGCAACCGGCAGCGGTCCTCGCTGAGGGCCGTGACGACGCCGTCATGGGCGAAGGGAAGCACCTGTGCGGCGGGCAGGTACAGGATCACCTCTCCCTGACACGGCCAATGGTCGGCCCCGTCGGAGCCCTTGAGCCTGGCCGCCAGGAACCTCGCGAGGTCGTCGCCGGGGACCGCACGCGGGAGGAACCGGGGACCGTTCGGCACGCGTAGCGTGATCCGGTCAGCCCGGTAGACGCGCCAATCCTCACTGGCCGGTTCCCACGCGATCAGGTACCAGCGTCCCCGGCGTGCCAGCAGATGGTGCGGCTGTGCGTTGCGCGGCGCGGCAGGGTCATCCCGCGCTCCGGCACCGGCATGCCTGGGCGAGGCGTAGTCGAACCGCAGTTCTTCCCGGGCGCCGATGGCAGCGCCGATGGCAGCGCCGATGGCCAGCAGCGCAGCGGCCTCCGCCGGACCGTCCGCGCCCTCGCGGGCCGGGTGGTCGACGACCGTCGGCTCGAAGGCAGCCAGCCGGGCGCGCAGCCTGGTGGGCATGACCTGACAGATCGTGGCGAGGGCTTGGGCGGCGGCCTCTTGAATGCCCGCACCCAGCTGCGAGGCACCACGCAGCGCGATCGCCAACGCGACGGCTTGATCGTCGTCGAACAGCAGCGGCGGCAGGTGCGCCCCGGCCGCGTGCCTGCCGCCCCTGCTGGCCAGCCTCGCTCCGCCCGGCACCGACCCTCGCGGCCTGGCCGCCCGGCTGCTGCCTCCAGGGATGGATGCCGGGTTGCTCGAAGGAGCGGCGGACATCGCGCTGGCCCTGCACGCCGCGGCGAGCCAGGCCGGAAGATCCTCGCCCTGGTGCCGGGCGATGGCGCGGTAGCGCAGGCTGTACCTCACACCGGTAGCAGGCGGGATCGGCCGCGGCAGGGCCGGCGCGGCATGCTTGCGGCGGGGCGAGGACCGCTCCCCCCGACGTCCCCGAGTCCCACCGGGCAAAAAGGGGCTCAGCCCCTCTGAGCGGAAGGAAGCTGGATTTCTCGCGACGCCTGCCGGCACTCCTGATCGCCCCGGCGACGCTCCCGGCCGGCGCCGGCTGGCGTTGCGCGGAGCGGCTGGCGCAAAGCGTGCGCGGCGGCCGGACACACCGGATGCCGCACCTGCACGATCGGCCTGCGCGGCATGAGCACACCCGCCCGTTCCAGACGGCGGTTTCAACGCCTGCCCTGCTGGGACCGCCACGGCCTCAAGCTCTTCGCCCCCTTTGCGGCCCGCACTGCTCCGAGCGCCTAATCCACGGGTTCACGAAGCGGGGAAACCGTGGCTCTGCCTGGCGTACCCGAAGTTCCCCCTCCATCCCGAACACCCAACCAGAGAAGGAGAAAAACCCATGACGAACGCACAACGACCGGCGAAGCGGCGTCAACGCGCCGCGCTCGCCGTACTCGCCGCCCTGGGCGCCTTAGCCGTGCCGGTGGCGCCCTCCGCCGCCGGCACGACCGCGCCGCCGTCCGACCCCGTACGCGGGCAGAACGGTGGCGAGAGCATCACGCTCATCACCGGCGACCGGGTGACCGCGTCCGGCAAGCCGGGTGCCCCCGCCTACCAGGCGACCCCGGGCGCCGGGCGCAAGGTGTCGTTCTTGATCGAGTCGCGGGGAGGGCAGACCTACGTCCTGCCCTCCGACGCGACCCCGTTGATCGACGCGGGCCTGGTCGACGAGCGCCTGTTCAACGTCACCCGGCTGCTGGAATGGGGTTACGGCGACGCCCGCAGTACCCGTATTCCGGTTCTGACGAAGGGGGGCGCTGCCCCGGGGCCCGCCGTCGCCGGGGTCAGCCTGAGGTCGGTTGGGATGAAGGCGGCCGAGGTGCCCAAGGCGCAGGCCTCCACCGTGTGGCAGCGGCTGCGCCCCAAGCCCGGCGCCAAGAGCCTCGCCGCCGGGGTGTCCAAGCTGTGGCTGGACGGCGGCGTCTTCCCTTCCCTGGACAGGAGCGTCGCGCAGATCGGCGCCCCGCAGGCGTGGGCGAAGGGCCTGACCGGTAAGGGCGTCACGGTGGCCGTGCTCGACACCGGCTACGACCCCCACCACCCGGACCTCAAGGGCGTCGTCACCCAGGCCGTCAACTTCACCGACGCGCCCGACACCATGGACACGTTCAACCACGGTACTCATGTGGCCTCGACCGTCGCAGGCTCGGGAGCGGCCTCCGGCGGCAGGTACCGGGGCGCGGCGCCCGACGCGAAGATCGCCGTCGGCAAGGTCCTCAAGGGCCAAGGCAACAACAAGACGTCCGATGTGATCGCCGGTATGGAATGGGCGGCCTTGGAGATCAAGGCTCCCATCGTCAACATGAGCCTCGGCATGCGTGACACACCGGCCATGGACCCGCTTGAGGAGGCGGTCAACACCCTGTCCGAGCAGACGGGAAGCCTGTTCCTGGTCGCCGCCGGCAACGAAGGCAAAAAAGGCGAGGAGACCCTCGACAGCCCGGGCAGCGCCGACGCCGCGCTGACGGTCGGCGCGGTGGACCGCGACGAGAGCCTGGCGGATACCTCCAGCCGCGGGCCCCGCTTCATCGACCGGGCCGTCAAGCCGGACATCACCGCCCCCGGCGTGGGCATCGTCGCGGCCCACAGCCCGTGGAGCGCCGAGTCCCCCTACGAGGCCATGGACGGCACTTCGATGGCGACCCCACACGTCGCCGGCGCCGCGGCGATCCTGCTGCAGCAGCACCCCGGCTGGAACGGCAGACAGCTGAAGGCCGCGCTGATGGCGTCGGCCAGGCCGAACGCCAAGCTGACCTACTACCAGCAGGGCGCCGGCCGCGTCGACGTGGCCAAGGCGGTCGCCCAGGACGTGGTGAGCGACACCGGCAACCTGTGGACGTACCGGTTCTGGCCGCACAACGACGAGCCCCTCACCCGCGACGTCACCTACACCAACGCCTCCGACCGGCCGGTGGAGGTGTCCCTGACCGAGGACGGCCCCTACACGCTGTCGACCGACCGGCTCGCCCTCCCCGCCGGCGGCGACGCCACCGTCCGGTTGACCCTGGACTCCTCGCTGCCGCCGGGCGACTACCCGGGCACGCTCACCGCCACCTCGGGCCAGACCGTCCTGCGCACCCTGGCCGGCGCCTACGTCGAACCCGAGGCGTACAACATCACGGTCACAGCCGTCGGCAGGAACGGCGAACCGGAGGAAAACGTCGTATCGACGCTCTACAACCCCACGACCGGTGAGAGCACACCCCTGAAGTTCATCTTCGGCGTCGCCCACCGGCGCCTGAAGCCCGGCGACTGGATCCTCAGGGCCAGGCTGACGGAGAAGCGGGTGGGGCAGAATCCCAACGACGTGGTGATTGTCAGCGAGACCCTCGTCAACCGCCCGATCCGGGTCGGGCCCGCCGACGTCCGGCTCACGCTCGACGCCCGCCTGGGCAGGCAGATCAAGTTCGCCGTCGACGACCCCGCGGCCAGACCGGGCAGCGACCTTCAGGTCGAGATGAGGAACACGGCGGGCCCGCACTCCTCGACCGATTACCACTTCTTTCCGGCGGAGGTCCCGGTGTTCGTGCTGCCCTCCCGCCAGGAGGGGCTGACCTATCTGGCCTACCAGGTGCTCGTGTCCCCAGGGGCGGCGGCGAGCAGGTACGACCTGATCGACCTGCGCACCGGCGAGATGCCGTTCGAGCCGGCCAAGCGGTTCACCAGAGCCGATCTGACCAAGGTCGCCATGACCTTCCGCGCCCAGGACACCGGCGGCACCGCCCGCTTCAAGCGAAAGTTCGAGCTGCCCGGCGGGTGGTTCCTCCAGAATTATCGCACCCCTGTCACGCTTCCCGGCACCCTCGACAACTACCTCACCCCCATCACGGGGACCCTCTGGTCCGGCGAACTCACCCAGGCCGGTCACACCCTGGCCGACCTCGACATACGAACCCTGCCACCCGGGCAGCACACCGAGACGTGGAACGCGGCGGTCACCGGCCCCGGTACGCTGCGCATCACCCGGGAAGGCGACACTCTCGACTACCTCCCCGACGACCTGTTCAACGACAGCGACCCCGCCCACACCGGCTGGGACGCCGACATCACCGGCACGATGAAACTGCTCAACGGCGACACCGTCCTGCAGGAGACCGACCTGGCCGACTGCGACTTAGTCAGCGACTGCCGGGTGTCCGCGCAGGTCCCGCCCGCTGAAGGCGTCTACACCATCACGGTCTCGGCCCGCCGCGACGCCGCACGCGGCCTGTCGACGGAGGTCGACAGCGCGTGGACGTTCGCCTCGGCGCACGCCGCCGAGAACACGAGGTACGCGGTGCCGTCGATCCGCTATGTCCCGCAGGGCCTGGACGACTCCAACCGCGCCCGTCCCGGCTCGACGACCGAGATCGCGATCACCGCTGACGGCGGCCGCCTGGACACCCTCCGGGTCGAGGCGTCCTTCGACGACGGCGGCACGTGGCAGGACCTGCGCCTCACCCGGACCGGCACCGGCTGGAGCACCTCGGTGACCAACCCCGCCACCCCTGGGTACGTCACCCTGCGCGCCACCGGCTCCGGCCCCGGCTTCCCGAAGGTGAAGCAGACCGTCACCCGGGCCTACGCCGTCCAGAACTGACCCGGACGATCTGACGACCAGCGCGGCGGCGGCCCGGCATCGGCCCGGACCGTCGCCGCTTGTTCGCTTCACCGGGAACAGGCGGGCTCCGCGCCGCCTCACCGCCACCCGAACGCGATCAGTTGACATCCCCGCCGCTCACACGATCTGGACGACGTGCTTTCCGCGGACGCCGCCAGCCTCCAGGGCGCGATGCGCGGCGGCGCTGTTGGCGCGGAACTGAGCCGGCAGACGGCGCTCCGCCTCCATACCGGCGACGGGGCCGCCGTGATGTGCCTACTCGGCCTCGGCCGCCAGCAGCAACGGCTCCACCTGCGCACGGTACGGCTTCAGCACGGTGAGAGCGTCCTGCAGGACGCTGTCGGGCATCGGGTCGTCGATGAGGGTGCTCATGCTGTCCATGGTCGTCCAGCGGCGGGATTGGCCGGCCTGCCCCGTTGCGGACGGCCCCGCACGGGCGGGCCGCGGCTGCTCGCACGGATGGCGGCGTTGCTGGAGCGGGCCGGGCCGTGGACGGTGCCACGGCTGTGGCAGTACCTGGGCCGGCCGAAATTGAGCCTGCGCACCCTGTATCGGCGCCTGCGGGTGGTGGCGGTGTGGCGGCGCTCAAGGCTGGTGGCCCGCGGCGATCCCGCCCGCGCCTGCGTGGTGAGCGAGATCGCGGCCCGGACATTGCCCACCCGCCGATCGTCAGCACTGAGGACTTCACGGCTGTGCAAACGACCCTGGCGGGCCGGGGCGACCGCCACACCGACAAGACCAGGAAGCGGACTCCCAAGCCCTACCAACTCCGAGGGCTGCTGTTCTGTGGGCTGTGCAACCGCCGGATGCAAGGGCAGTGGGTGAACGAGGTACCGTCCTACCGGTGCCGCTTCCCCGAGGAATACGCCCTGGCCAACCACGTCATGCACCCGCGCAACGTGTACTTGCGGGAAGCGGTGATCGTGCCGCGGCTCGATCAATGGTTGGGGCGCCTCTTCGCCCCGGGCAACCTGGAGCGCACGCTACGAACCTTGGCGGGAGCGCGGGACGTCCCGTCGTCTCGCGATCAGGGGGCCGCCTTGACGCGGCAGATAGCCGATTCCGATCGGAAGCTGTCGCTGCATCGGGCCGCCCTGGAGGCCGGAGCGGACCCCACGGTGGTGGCGGGGTGGATCAGGGAGGAACAGGCCCGGAAAGCAGAGGCGGAGAACAAGCTGCGGAGAATGCCGCCGGTTCGGGTCGTTCAGTTCGACCACGAACGCCTGGCGGCCCTGCTGCGGGAGTTGGGGGACGCCGTCCGAGTGCTGAACGAGGCCGATCCCGAGCGGAAGGCCAAGATCTACGCCGGGCTGGGGGTGCGGTTGACTTATCATCCCGGAAAGCGAAAAGTCCTGGTCAGTGCGAGCACTGACCAGGACGACATCGGCCAAGGGTACGTGTCCGAGGGGGGACTTGAACCCCCATGCCCCGCAAAGGGCACTAGCACCTCAAGCTAGCGCGTCTGCCTATTCCGCCACCCGGACTTGGTGCCTGCACGCGGGACCGTCATCCCGCGTCGGCGGACTCAGGTTAGCAAACTCTTGGGCTTGCGTCATATCGGTATCCGAGCCGGTGACCAGGGGATGCCGAGACGGTCCTCCCGACGGCAGGATGGAGGCGCAAGCCATATCAATTCTAAGGAGTTGCCATGACCACGCTCAATGGCGAGGACGAGGTCGCGGGGCTGTGCCGTGATCTGATCCGGATCGACTCGACCAACGCGGGCGACAACACAGGACCCGGGGAGCGGGCGGCGGCGGAGTACGTCGCGGAGAAGCTGGCCGAGGTCGGGCTGGAGCCGCAGATCCTGGAGTCCGACAGCCGCAGGGCGAACGTGGTCGCGCGCATCGCGGGGGAGGACTCCTCCCGTGACGCGCTGCTCCTGCACGGGCATCTCGACGTCGTCCCGTTCGACGCCGCCGACTGGACCCTGCACCCGCTCAGCGGGGAGGTCGCCGACGGGTGCGTCTGGGGGCGCGGCGCCGTCGACATGAAGAACATGGACGCGATGATCCTCGCGGTCGTCAGGCAGCGGCTCAGCGAGGGGCGCAGGCCGCCGCGGGACGTGGTGCTGGCGTTCACCGCCGACGAGGAGGCGGGCGGCACGTACGGCGCGCAGTGGCTGGCCACCGAGCACAAGGATCTCTTCGACGGGTGCACGGAGGCGATCGGGGAGGTCGGGGGGTTCAGCGTCTCCATTGACGAGACACGCAGGCTCTACCTCATCGAGGCGGCGGAGAAGGGCATCGCCTGGATGCGGCTGACCGCGACCGGCAGGGCGGGGCACGGCTCCATGCTCAACAACGAGAACGCCGTCACCGAGCTGGCCGAGGCGATCGGCCGCATCGGGCGTTACGAATGGCCGGTACGGCTGACGCAGACGGTCGGCACCTTCCTCACCGAGACCTCCAGGGCGCTCGGGCTCGAATTCGACCCGAACGACCCCGAGGCGACCGTGGCCAAACTGGGCCCGCTGGCCCGCATGATCGGCGCCACGCTGCGCAACACCGCCAACCCCACCATGCTCGAGGCGGGCTACAAGGCCAACGTGATCCCGCAGACCGCGACCGCGCATGTCGACGGCCGATTCCTGCCCGGCTACGAGGAGGAGTTCTTCCAGACCCTGGACGAGCTGCTCGGGCCCAACGTGACCCGGGAGTTCGTCTACCACGACATCGCTCTGGAGACCGGGTTCGACGGGCCGCTCGTGCGGGCCATGGCCGACGCGCTCGTGGCCGAGGACCCGGGGGCGCTTGCCGTGCCGTACACCCTTTCCGGGGGTACGGACCTGAAGGCGTTCAGCACGCTGGGGGTGCGCGGGTTCGGGTTCGCGCCGCTCAAGCTGCCTGCCGGGTTGGACTTCTCCGGGATGTTCCATGGGGTGGACGAGCGGGTGCCGGTGGATTCGCTCCAGTTCGGGGTGCGGGTGCTTGACCGCTTCCTTGACGGCTGCTGAGGGGTTCTTTCGGAAACCCGCCGGAAACCCCTCGCGCTGACTCCCCGTGCTGCTAGCGTAACTCTCCGTTGAGGGGTTGGGTCATGCCTTGGGGCGGGCCCGGCCGGGAGCTTCGGGAGGTCACGTGGCACGCATGCCATACGGGCAGTGGAGGGCGTTCTCGTCCGCTGCCCGGCGTGCGCCCGTGGCCGTTCCCGCTGACGACGCCGTCCTCATCCGGGCCGATCGGATGGCGCGGTTCGCGGCCGGTGCCCGGCTGATCGTCGGGCGAGCCTTCGCCGCCGGCGGCCTGCTGGCCGCAGGATGGCTGCTCACGGTCGTTTTCGGGCTCCTCGGTGCCGCTCCGGCGGCCGCGGACACCACCGCGGCGACAGGAGCGGCGGGCTTCGGCGTTCCAGGCCCAAGCGGTCCCGGCCCATCCGGTCCTGATCCAGCCGTTTCGGCCCCAGCCGTTTCGGGCCCAGCCGTTCCAGGCTCAACCGTTCCAGGCTCGGCCGTTTCCAACTCAGCAGCTCCTGGCTCAGCCGCTCCCGGACAGGCCGTTCAGGCCGGTGTCTTCCCCACGGGCGGCGGCGGGCTTTCTGCGACGGACAACGCCGAGGCCATGGCGGGGCGAGGTGTCGACGGGCTCACCAGCCAGTCGAAGCCCGGATTCCCGGCACCCGCGACCGCCGACCACAGCTCCGGCGCGAATGGTTTCGTGCCCCAGAGCAGTGGTGGATCCGGTCCCTCGGGGCCGGGTGTGGGGGATGTCACGCGGTTCGTCTACGACCCGCGGCTGGCGGCGCGGCGCGTTCCGCCGGAGTGCTCGCTTCCCCCTGTCGTCCGCACAGCGGCGGACGACCCCTCTTTCTCTCCTGACTGATCCCGTCTCACCGGCCGGTGCGCGCTCCTGACGTCGAGGCGTCGAGGTGTTGAGCCCACCGGTTATGGAGCGTGCCTGATCCCCTCTCGGGGAGGTCGCTCTGTCAACGGCGATGAGTAGTTCCCAGTTCCTCGTGACGGCCGTCGAGGCTTCCGCTGTGCGGGCTCTCGGCTGATTCCGCATGGCTTCGCGCCGGTCGCGAGATGTCAGGTATCCCCCTAAAGAACCGCTAGGAGCATAAATCATGCGTACGTGGGTTAAGGGCACCGCTCCCGCAGCACTGCTCGCGCTGGGCGTCATGTCGCTGGGCGGCGGTACGGCCTTCGCCGACACCGTCGGCGACCACTCGGTCGGCGGCGGCAACCAGATCGACGCCCCGATCGCCCTGCCGATCGACATCAGCGGGAACGCCGTCGCCGTCGCGGGGAAGGCGACCGGGTCCTCCCAGGGAGGCGCCTCCGTCGACGACTCCACCGACGGTTCCGGTTCCGGCATTCCCGGCAAGACGTCGGGCAAGTGGTCCGTGCTCGGCGGCAACCAGGTCAAGGCGCCGATCAACGCTCCCGTCAACGCCTGCGGTAACGCGGTTTCGCTCTTCGGCGGTTCCGAGGCGAGCTGCAGGGGTGGCTCCTCCGTCAAGAAGTCGGGTCGCGGCGGTGGCGGGGCCGGGGGCAACCGCACCAGCGGTGACCACAGCGTCCTGGGCGGTAACCAGGTCGTCGCGCCGATCACCGCGCCGATCAACGCCTGCGGCAACGCGGTTGCGATCTTCGGCGACGCCGTCGCGGGCTGCAGGGGTGGCTCCTCCGTCACGAGGTCCGGCGGCGGCGGCCGTGGGGCCGGGGGCAACACCACCTCGGGCAGGGCGTCCGTGGTCGGTGGCAACCAGGTCGTCGCGCCGATCACCGCGCCGGCGAACGTCTGCGGCAACGCGGTCGCCGTCCTGGGCCACGCGTTCGCCGGGTGCAAGGGCGGCGTCGAGGTTCCCGGCGGAGAGGGGCCGGGGCGTCCGGGCAGGCCCGGCTGGCCGGGCAAGCCCGGTTACCCGGGCGGCCACCCGGGTGGGCACCCGGGCTGGCAGGGGCCACGTCCCGGTTCGCACCAGGGAGCGGGGGGCAACGACACCGACGGCCGCTTCGCCGTGGGCAGCGGCAACCAGGTCGTCGCGCCGATCACCGCGCCGATCAACGCCTGCGGCAACGCGGTCGGCAACGCCGAGGCGAGCTGCGTGGGCGGCTCCGGGATCCAGGGCTCCGGGATCCAGGGCTCCGGGCAGGGACGCGGCGTCGGCGGCAACACCACCTCGGGCAGGGGGTCGGTGCTCGGTGGCAACCAGGTCGTCGCGCCGATCACCGCGCCGGCGAACGTCTGCGGCAACGCGGTCGCCGTCCTGGGCCACGCGTTCGCCGGGTGCAGGGGCGGTGCTTCGATCAAGAGCGGCAGTGGCGCCGGTGCCGGTGCCGGCGGCAACCGCACGAACGGCCACCACAGCGTCCTGGGCGGTAACCAGGTCGTCGCGCCGATCACCGCGCCGATCAACGCCTGCGGCAACGCGGTCGCCGCCTTGGGCGACGCCGCCGCGGGCTGCCTCGGCGGCTCCCACGTGGGCGCGTCGGGGGACAGGCTCAGCGGCCAGGCGCACGCCGGTAACGGCCGGTGGAACGTCCCCGGCAAGCACAGGACCAGCGGCCTCATGTCCGTCCTCCCCGCGGCCCCGGGTCTGAACTCGGCGAAGGGCACGGGTGACCTGGTCCGGCAGGCCAGCGGTTCCGGCGCCTCCTCCCTGCCCGCGGTCGACGGGGTGCGCGACATGGCGGGCCTGCCCCAGCTTCCCCAGGTGCCCGGCGACGTGACCGGTGCCACCGGCCGAGCCGGAGTCCCGGACGTGACCGGCGTCACGAAGCAGGCCGGGGTTCCGGACGTGACCGATGTCGCCGACTCCGCCGGGGTCCCGGATGTGACCGGCGTGACCGACGCGGCTGGAGTTTCGGACGTGTCGGGGGTTTCGGGCCGGTCCGGTGCGAGCCGCGGCGCCCAGTCCTCGCCGCGGAAGGGCGACTCCCCGCTGGCCGTCGCGAACGGCCTGGTCCCCTCGGCCCCGATCGGCAAGTCTCTGCCCGTTGGCGGTGCCCTGCCCGTCGGCAAGTCCCTGCCGGTCGGCGGCGACCTGCCCGTCAGCGGTGCCCTGCCCGTCGGCCTGATGAGCGCCGCTCAGCCGGTCGGCGTGACCGGGATGAACGCCGGTTCGCTGCTCGCCCTGGTGCTCGGCGCCATGGCCGCCGCCTCCGCCACGCTTTTCGTGACCGCGCGCCGTATCCGGTTCGCCAAGAGGTAAGGCCTCGGTAACCCTGCGGCCATGTCTCCTCCGATCTTCTGAGGGAGACGCATAGGCGCTTCGCGGGCGGCGGACGAAGATCGTGACTCCAGTTTACGATCTTCGTTCGCCCCGGCGGGGCAGAGAAGCTTTGCCCGTTCCGGGGGCGCGGCCCGGGACGGGCAAAGCCATGTTCGGGGTCACATCGTCCTGGTCACACGTATGATCTTCCGACGCAGTCGGATGTCACGGCGGCCGTCGGGATACAGTCGCAGACGGTCGAGTTCCCAGTCGCCGTATTCTGCATGTTCGGTCAGTATCCGCCGGGCTGCGTCCCGGGAGGTGCCACGTGGAAGATGGAGAACCAAGTAGGAGTAGTCGAGCACAGCGATTAGTCTCCGAGGGTGGGCAGGGGACGTCGGCTCCCATAGGGCTTTATTGTGCGTCCTTGCGGCTTTACTTGGGAGTGTGCCCGATCCAGATCGGGTAACCCGAGTGGAAGTGAACGGGGAACGAATGCGAACAGCGAGGTAGGAAGCAGCGTGCCAGCCAAGAACGGCAACGCCGGCGGAACCCGCCTGGTGATCGTCGAGTCGCCTTCCAAGGCGAAGACCATCGCTGGGTACCTCGGCCGCGGCTACGTCGTGGAGTCCAGCATCGGACACATTCGCGACCTCCCCGAGAAGGCCGATGACATCCCCGAGCAGTACAAGGGGAAGTCGTGGGCCCGCCTGGGCGTCAATGTGGACCATGAGTTCGAGCCGCTCTATGTCGTCAACCACGACAAGAAAGCACAGGTGAGCAAGCTCAAGCAGCTGCTCAAGGATGCCGACGAGCTCTATCTCGCCACCGACGAGGACCGGGAGGGCGAGGCGATCGCCTGGCACCTGCGCGAGGTGCTCAACCCCAAGGTGCCGGTCCACCGCATGGTCTTCCATGAGATCACCCCGAGGGCGATCCAGGAGGCGGTCGCCAATCCGCGTGCCCTGAACCTGCGCCTGGTCGACGCCCAGGAGACCCGGCGCATCCTTGACCGCCTCTACGGCTACGAGGTCAGCCCCGTCCTGTGGAAGAAGGTCAAGCCCCGCCTGTCCGCGGGACGCGTGCAGTCCGTGGCGACCAGGCTGGTCGTCGAGCGGGAGCGCGAGCGCCTGGCGTTCACCAGCGCGAGCTACTGGGACCTGCAGGCGCTGTTCGACACCGGCCGCGACGAGTCCCCGCGCGATTTCACCGCCGCGCTGACCGGCGTCGACGGCAAGCGCGTCGCCCAGGGTCGTGACTTCGCGAGCAACGGCACGCTCAAGAGCGCGAGCGTGCTCCATCTGGACGAGCAGGCCGCGCGGGCGCTGGCGGGCAGGCTGGCCGGCACGGCCTACAAGGTCGCCTCGGTCGAGCGCAAGCCGTACACCCGCAAGCCGTACGCGCCGTTCAGGACGACCACTCTGCAGCAGGAGGCCAGCAGGAAGCTGGGCTTCTCGGCGAAGTCCACCATGCAGGTCGCCCAGCGCCTGTACGAGAACGGCTACATCACCTACATGCGAACCGACAGCATCACGCTGTCGGAGACCGCGATCGCCGCCGCCCGCAGCCAGGCCATCAAGCTGTACGGCGCGGCCTACGTGCCTGACAAGCCGAGGGTGTACGCCAGCAAGGTGAAGAACGCCCAGGAGGCGCACGAGGCGATCCGCCCCTCGGGTGAGGAGTTCCGCACACCGGGCGAGACCGGGCTGAGCGGCGACATGTTCCGGCTGTACGAGCTCATCTGGCAGCGGACCGTCTCCTCCCAGATGAAGGACGCGGTCGGCGAGTCGGTCAGTGTCAAGGTGACGGGCGCATCCAGCTCCGGCGAGCAGGTCGAGTTCTCCGCCACCGGCCGGACGATCACCTTCCACGGCTTCCTGAAGGCCTACGTCGAGGGCGCCGACGACCCGTCGACCGACCGCGACGACTCGGAGAAGCGCCTGCCCAACCTGACCGAGGGCGACCGTCTTACCGCGGCCGAGCTCAACGTGCTGGCGCATGCGACCAAGCCGCCCGCGCGATACACCGAGGCCTCGCTCATCAAGGAGCTTGAGGACCGGGAGATCGGCCGTCCCTCGACGTACGCGTCGATCATCGGAACGATCCTGGACCGCGGTTACGTGTTCAAGAAGGGCACGGCCCTGGTGCCGTCCTTCCTGGCGTTCGCGGTGGTCAACCTGCTGGAGCAGCACTTCGGGCACCTCGTCGACTACGACTTCACCGCCGACATGGAGAAGGTCCTCGACGACATCGCCAACGACCGGGCGGAGCGGGTGCCGGAGCTGCGGCGCTTCTACTACGGCGAGGAGGGTGACGAGGGCCTGAAGGTGCTGGTCACCGAGCTCGGCGAGATCGACGCCAAGGAGATCAGCTCCTTCCCGATCCGGGGCACCGACATCATGATCCGGGTCGGCCGCTACGGCCCCTACCTGGACCGCGACGGCGCCAGGGTGAACGTTCCCGAGGACCTGGCCCCCGACGAGCTCACCGCCCAGATGGCCGAGGAGTTGTTCTCCCGCCCGACGGGCGGCCGGGAGCTGGGCAGGGACCCGGTCACCGGCAACATGATCGTGGCCAAGGACGGCCGCTACGGCCCCTACGTGACCGAGATCCTCCCCGAGGAACCGCCCACGGAGGGGAAGAAGCGGACAAAGAAGGCCGACGCGCCCAAGCCGCGCACGGAGTCGCTGCTGAAGTCGATGTCCCTGGACACCGTGACCCTGGACGACGCCCTGCGCCTGCTCTCGCTTCCCAGGAACCTGGGAGAGCTGGAGGGGCAGGAGGTCATGGTGCAGAACGGCAAGTTCGGGCCCTACCTGAAGAAGGGCACCGACTCCCGTTCGCTGGCGTCGGAGGACGAGCTGTTCACGGTCACCCTGGAGCAGGCCAAGGAGCTGTTCGCCCAGCCGAAAACCCGCGGCAGGGGCCGTGCCGCCGCCGCGCCGCCGCTGCGCGAGCTCGGCGAGGATCCCGTCTCCAAGAAGCCGATCGTGGTCAAGGAAGGGCGTTTCGGTCCGTACGTAACCGACGGCGAGACGAACGCCTCGCTGCGCAAGGGTGACGAGGTCGAACAGATCACCACCGAGCGTGCCGCCGAGCTCCTCGCGGACCGTCGTGCTCGCGGTCCGGCGCCGAAGAAGCGCGCCGCGCCCAGGGCGAAGGCCAAGGCCTGACCCCTTCCCGCCGTCGGGGCCCGGGATCCGTCCAGGGCCCCGGAACTCCCGGGTTCTCCGAGGGCTTCCGAGCCCTGGAAACCCAGGGGTTCCGGACGCGCCCACCGCTTTTGCAGATCTTGTAGTTTCGCGGAAGGCGACCGTGCCCGCGGTTGTTCTTCTGAGCGAGCCGGATACGGCGAGCGGACGCAAGAGAAAGCGAGTCGTGGCGGCGATGGGCTTCGTGGTGCCGTCCTTCCTGGCGGTCGTCCTGGTCCACTACTACCTGTGGCGCCGCCTCGTCCGGGCGACCACGGTCCCCGGCCGGACCCGCAAGGTGCTCACCTGGGTCGTGGTGGCGCTGGGGGCGCTCGTCCCGGTGACGCTCGTCGGCTCCCGCGGCGGATGGGGCCACTTCCTGGCCTGGCCGGGGTTCCTCTGGATCGCGGTGATGTTCTACCTGCTCGTGTTCGTGGTGGTCCTGGAGATCCCGCGAGCCCTGGCCCTGGTCGCCCTGCGCCGCTCGGAACGCGCGGGCGCCCCCTCTCTGGCCCGCACCCTCTCTCCGCTCCGGGTCTCCTCCCCGGCCCGTGAGCCCTCCCCGGTGCGTGAGCCCGCCTCCGGTGTGAGGGGGCCCGCTCCCGCCGACTCCTCCCCGGCTCCCGCCGCCGATTCGCTCCCCGAGGGAGCCGGCCCGCTCTCCCAGG
This sequence comes from Streptosporangium sp. NPDC051023, assembly GCF_040689595.1. Classification (NCBI taxonomy): domain Bacteria; kingdom Bacillati; phylum Actinomycetota; class Actinomycetes; order Streptosporangiales; family Streptosporangiaceae; genus Streptosporangium; species Streptosporangium sp. NPDC051023. The sequence goes on from NZ_JBFBCE010000109.1 coordinate 15,113, forward strand.
GAAACGACCCGCTCCCCGAGGAAACCGGGGCAGGCGGATCAGGCCTCTCTGCGGAGGGAGAGGGCGGGCGGAGCGTCATGGGCCGCAGGCTCTTCGTCGCCCGTACCGCGGCTGCCGTCGCCGGGGCGGGCGCGCTCGTCACGGTCGGGACCGGCATCAGGACCGCCCTCGGCGACCCGGTGATCGAGCGGGTGAGCGTGGCGTTGCCCAGGCTGGACCCGCGTCTCAGCGGCCTGAGGTTCGCCGTGGTCAGTGACATCCACCTCGGCCCGCTCACCGGTGTCGGGCACGCGGAGCGCATCGTCCGCATGGTGAACTCGCTCCAGGCCGACGTGGTCGCCGTCGTGGGTGACCTGGTCGACGGCACGGTGGCCGAGCTCGGCCCGCTCGCCAGGCCGCTCAAGAACCTGGAGTCGCGTTACGGCGCCTACTTCGTCACCGGCAACCACGAGTACTACACCGTGAACGGTCCCGGCGAGTGGATCGAGGAGCTTCGCGACCTCGGGGTTCGCCCCCTGAGGAACGAACGCGTGGAGATCGCACACCAGGGAGCCACGCTCGACCTGGCGGGGGTCGACGACGTCGTGGGCGCCGCGGCGGGCGAAGGTCCCGACTTCGAGCGGACGCTGGGCGGGCGCGACCAGACCCGCTCGACCGTCCTGCTCGCTCATCAGCCGGTGCAGGCCGTCCAGGCGGCGAGGTACGGTGTCGACCTCCAGCTGTCCGGCCACACCCACGGCGGCCAGATGGTTCCCTTCAACATGATCATCCCGTTGCAGCAGCCGGTCGTCTCCGGCCTCGGCGAGGTCGACGGCACCCAGGTCTACGTCACCCGGGGCGCGGGTTTCTGGGGACCGCCGGTCAGGGTCGGTGCTCCGCCGGAGATCACCCTTCTCGAGCTTCGCGGCGGGAAACCTCGCTGACACCGATGCCGACGGCCGGTTTTCCACCGGTGTCCGCTGCGCGGGACAGGCCGTACGTATTACCCTCATGCGACGAGCGGCCGGGCCGATCAGCCTGACCACGCGTCCTCCCCCGCCCGGCGAGCACCTGGATACGCTGACATCATGACCATCCCTGGCCGGAACAGCACGCGTCGCAAGCCTCCCCACGTGCTGGCCAACGCGCCGTTCCGCAGGCTGTGGACGGCCATGTCGGTGTGCAGCCTCGGAGACTGGCTGAACATCATCGCGTTGACCGCCCTGGCGGGAAACCTCACCGCGGAGGCGGACTACCGGACCCAAAGCCTCGCCATCGGCGGCGTCTTCGTCGCGAAGATGCTCCCGGCCATTCTGCTGGGCCCGCTCGCTGGGGCGTTCGCCGACCGGTTCGACCGCAGGCTGACGATGTTCTTCGCCGACCTGTTGCGGTTCGCGCTGGTCCTGTCGATCCCGTTGATCGGCAACTACCAGTGGGTGGTCGTCGCCACGCTTCTGGTCGAGTGCGTCAACCTGTTCTGGGTGCCGGCCAAGGACGCCACCGTGCCGAACCTGGTGCCCAAGGAGCGTCTCGAGGAGGCCAACCAGCTCAACCTCCTCGTCACGTACGGCACCGCCCCGGTCGCCGCGCTGCTGTTCGCGTTGCTTTCGGTCGCGAACGACTTCCTGGGCAACTTCGTGCCCTACCTCGCCACCCGGGACACCTACCTGGCGCTGTTCGTCAACTCCCTCGCCTACCTGGTCTCCGCCGTCATCATCTTCATGCTCAGGGACATCCCGAAGACCAACGCGAAGACCGCCGCGGTCTCCACGCCGTCGGTGCTGCGGCAGATCGTCGACGGCTGGCGGTTCGTCGGCGCCAACAAGCTGATCCGAGGCCTGATCATCGGCATGCTCGGCGCGTTCGCGGCCGGCGGCGCGGTGGTCGGTGTGGCCAGGCTCTACGTGCAGGCACTCGGCGGCGGCGACCCGGCCTACGGCGTCGTGTTCGGAGCGGTCTTCCTCGGCATGGCGTCCGGCATGTTCTTCGGGCCCAGACTGCTGCGGGAGCTGTCCCGGCGCAGGCTGTTCGGGCTGTCGATCATCACGGCCGGGGTGGTGCTCGCGGCGATCGCGCTCGTCCACAACCTGGTGATCGTCGTCATGCTGACCGTGCTTCTCGGCGCGTGCGCGGGAACCGCCTGGATCATCGGCTACACCATGATCGGCCTGGAGGTCGAGGACGGTCTGCGTGGCCGTACGTTCTCCTTCCTGCAGTCCCTGGCCAGGGTCACCCTGCTGCTGGTCGTCGCGGTCGCGCCGACGCTGGCGGGCCTGTTCGGCAGCCACGAGCTCATCTTCCGCGGGAGCCCGGTCTACGTGTTCGACGGCTCCAACCTGGTGCTGCTGATCGGCGCGCTGCTCGCGGTCGCCGTCGGGTTCCTCGCGCTACGGCAGATGGACGACCGCAGGGGCCTGTCGATCGTCGCCGACCTGGTCGCCGCGGTGCGGGGCCAGAGCGTCGTGCCGGAGAGCGCGGAGCAGCCGAGGGGGATGTTCATCGCGTTCGAGGGGGGCGAGGGGTCCGGCAAGACCACCCAGTCCAGGCTGCTGGCGATCTGGCTCAGAGACCAGGGCTTCGACGTCGTGCAGACCAGGGAGCCCGGTTCGACCAAGGTGGGGATGCGGTTGCGCGCGATCCTGCTCGACGCCGTGCACCAGGGGCTCTCGGCCAGGTCGGAGGCACTGCTGTACGCCGCGGACCGGGCCGAGCACGTGGAGAAGGTCATCCGCCCCGCCCTCAACCGGGGCTCCCTGGTGATCTCCGACCGCTACGTCGACTCCTCGCTGGCCTACCAGGGCGCGGGGCGGGCGCTCGACCCCGCAGACGTCGCGAAGATCAATAATTGGGCGACGGGCGGGCTCGTCCCCGACCTGACCGTGCTCATCGACACCCCGCCGTCGATCGGGCTGACCCGGCTCGGCGGCGCCGCCGACCGGATCGAGTCGGAACCGCTTGAGTTCCACGAGCGGGTGCGCCGTGAGTTCCGCTCGCTGGCCGCCGCCGCCCCCGACCGCTACCTGGTGGTCGACGGGACCCTCGCCCAGGAGCAGATCTCGCTGCTCATCCACGACCGGATGCGCGAGATCCTGCCCGACCCGGTGCCGGAGGAGTCTGAGGACGCCACCGGGACCATCCCCGTCATCCGCGACTGATCCCGGCGGTAGGTTGATGGCGTGGGAGTCTTCGATGACCTTGTGGGGCAGGAGCAGGCGGCCCTGACGCTCCGCCGGGCCGCGGCGGCGGGAGCCGAGCTCCTGTCCGGCGGGCGCGGAGCGGGGATGACCCACGCCTGGCTGTTCACCGGCCCACCGGGGTCCGGCAGGGAGGAGACGGCGCGGGCGTTCGCCGCCGCGCTGTTCTGCCCCGACCAGGGGTGCGGCCACTGTGACATGTGCCACCAGGTGGCCATCGGCTCCCACCCCGACCTGGAGATCGTCCGCCCGCAGGGGCTCTCCTACGGGATCAAGGACACCCGCCAGCTCATCCTCCGTGCGGCCGGTGCCCCGACCCTGGGGCGCTGGCGCGTCGTGCTGTTCGAGGACGCCGACCGCGCCACGGAGGGGGCGTCGAACGCACTGCTCAAGGCGATCGAGGAGCCGCCGCCGAAGACCGTCTGGCTGCTCTGCGCGCCCGCTCCGGACGACATGATGATCACCATCAGATCCCGCTGCCGCCTGGTCACGCTTGTCACGCCTCCCACGGCCGCGGTCGCCCACGTGCTGGCCACCCGCGAGAACGTGCCGCCCGCGATGGCGGAGTTCGCCGCCAGGGCCGCCCAGGGGCACATCGAGCGGGCCCGCAGGCTCGCGCTGGACGAGGATGCGCGCAAGCGCCGCGACGCCGTTTTGTCCATCCCCAGGTCGCTCACCGGCATCGGGGAGTGCGTCACGGCCGCGGAGCGGCTGGTGAAGACCGCCGAGGAGGAGGCCGCCGCGGTCACCTCGGTGCTGAACGAGTCCGAGATCACCGAGCTCCGGAAGATCTACGGTGAGGGGTCCTCGGGCAAGGGGCTCAACAAGGGGCTCATCCGGGGCGGGGCCGGGGCGCTGAAAGACCTGGAGGACCGGCAGAAGTCCCGGGCGACCAGGACCAAACGCGACGTCATCGACGCGGCGCTGCTCGACCTGGTGGCGTTCTACCGCGACGTGCTGGCCGTGCAGTTCGGCGCGCACGTCGAGCTGGCCAACGAGGACCGCAGGGCGGAGCTCGACGGCCTGGCCGCATCCTCAACCCCCGAGGACACCCTGCGCAGGATCGACGCGATCATGCGCTGCCGGGAGAGGCTGGCCGCCAACGTCAACCCGCAGATGGCCGTCGAGGCGATGACCATCTCACTGCGGCAGCCGAGGCTCTGACCCTTCGGGAAGACGGCGTCCTGAGGGATCCGGGAAGCGCTTAGGAAGGACGTCGGAAAGCGGCGTTAGGAAAATCGTCCTGTCCGGAGCAACCCGGGGATGGTTTCCGCGTCTCTTGGTCATGCAGGCCGAAACGTTGAATCTGGGAAGGCCCGGACAGGCTGAGACGGTCAGCGGGCTCTACGCCGAACACGCGCTCGGGTTGACCAGGCTGGCCCTGGTCATCCTCGGGGACCGCGAGTCCGCCGAGGACGTGGTCCAGGAGGCCTTCCTCGGCCTCCACCGCCGGTTCGGCGGGCTGCGGGATCCCGCGAAGGCGCTCGTCTATCTGCGTAGCGCCGTGCTGAACAACGCGCGCAGTGTGCTGCGGCGCAGGCGGCTGCCTTCCTGGTTCGCCGGGACCTACGAGCCGCCCGTCTGGTCCGCCGAGTCCGTGGCGATGCTCGGCGACGAGCGCAGGGCCGTCCTGGAGGCCCTGCGGCGGTTGCCGGTCCGGCAGCGCGAGGTGCTGTTGCTGCGCTTCTACGCCGACCTGTCCGAGGAGGAGACCGCGCAGGCCATGAGGATCAGCCGCGGGACGGTCAAGTCAACCACTCACCGTGCGCTGAACGCGCTCGGCCGTCTGCTTGGGGAGAACCGGTGAACGAGATCGTCGACAGGCTGCGGGACGCGGCCAGGGCCGTGGGGGAGACCGTCGACGACGTCCCCGCGTTCCTGCCGAACGCGGGCCGTACGGGCAGGGGCGGGGTGCGGGAGGGGGCCCGCCGTACGAGGAGGGTGTGGGTCGTGCCGCTGGTGGCGGCGGCGACGGTGGCCGGTGTGATCGCGGGAGCGGTGGTCATCGCCCAGGGAGGGCGGGGTGACGACGTCGCCGGACCGGCCACGGGGGCCGCTCCGGAGTACTTCGCCACGAGCGGCGGCGGCGGCGAGGTCGTCTTTCACCGTTCGGACACGGGCGAGGAGACCGGCAGGTTCTCCGTACCGGTCGCGGGAGGGAGGCTCGGCCTGGTGGACGCCACGAAGGAGGTGTTCTACGTCGCGATGGCCACCCCCGCCTGCGAGACCCGGTTCTTCCGGGTGAGGCTCGGCGGGACGGGTGCGGTGGCGCGGGCGGACAGGCTTCCCGTCACGCTGCCCAGGGGAACCACGCCCACCTCGCTCGGGGTCAGCGCGGACGGCGCGAAGCTGGTCTACGGCCTGGCGTCGTGCGCGATCGAAGGCCCCATGAAGGGGCGGCTCGGGATGACCGATCTGGCGACCGGCGTGAGCCGTGAGTTCGTCTCCTCCCACGATGGGGTGGTCCTGAACGTCTCGATCACCGCCGACGGCCGTTCGGTGGCCTTCCAGCACCCGGCGACGCAGGCCGACGTGGCGCGGACCCCGTCTCCCCGGATCGTCCGGGTGACGCCGACGGCAAGCCCGCCGCCGGGGCCGAAGGACGGGAAGGACGCGAAGGACGGGCCGGGGCAGGGCAAGGTGGTGGTCGTCGATCCGCGTGACGGGACGGTGTCGGCCGTCGAGTCGGGGCCGACGGCGCCGGTCCGGCCCGGTGTCCGGTCATCCGCCACCGGGAAGCCGTCCGCCACCGGGAAGCCATCCGCCACGGGGAAGGGGGATGAGGGGACGTCCGCCGGGGACACGTGGGTGCTACGGCGATCCACGGCGGTCTTCGAGATGGGGCCTGACGCCCCCGAGGTGTGGGTGTTCGACACCGAGGCGGGAGGAACCGATCTCGACACGGCCAGGAAGGTACGGCTCAGGCCTTTGCCGGGCGCGCCGGAAGGGGTGAACGGAGTCCGGATCAGCGCCGACGGCCGACGGTTCACGGTGGCGCTGGGCAGGAACATCATGCACACCGAGGAGGGCAGGACGGAGGTCGTGCCCGGCGCCACCGAGATCGCGACGTTCGACGCGGGGAACGGCGGGCAGGTCGGCGTGCTCTACCGGGACGGGCTCGGCGGTCTCCGGCTGCACGACGGGGACGGGTCGGGCGGACACCTGCTCGTCCAGCGAGGACGGGAGGTCGGCGTGGTCGGCTCGGGCCGCTACCGCAGGCTGCTGAACCTCCAAGAGCTGTCTATGACGTATATCAGCTGGTGAAGGGCACGGACCAGCGCAGCCATATGGTTCCCACCCACGGATTGTAGATCGATTGGAACCATTCCTGGCTAATTCCCCTCAAAGGTTGGGTGTGCATCGTTAGAATTCACAGCGAATTTCGATGCATTCGTTACAAATCTACCGAACAATGTCCTGTTTTGCGGGGATGGGCAACGAGGGACCGGGGGACTCTTGGTCAGCATGGAAACGCGTCGGGAAGCGGCGGTGCCTGGGGGCAGGCGAGCCGTAACCAGCCGGGTGGACGACAACGACACACTGCGGGTCGAGTGGCCACAGCCGGATGACGCGGAGATCGTCCTGCGGCACGCCGAGACGGGGGAGGAACGCCCGGGGGCCGACCTCACCGGCCTGCGGGCGGGAATCTGGCTGGCGTCCCACCGTGGCGGCCCCCTGATGACCGACGACCCCGGGTTCTCGCTGGACGGTCTGCTCACCTACGCCGAGACACCCCGCGACCGGGAGATCAGGGCCTTCCGCACCACGGCGGGGATCCTCGCCCTGACGGTCCGCGAGGTCGGGCCGTATGTCGAGGTGACCGGCGTCGTCTCCGACGACGGCGTGATCGAGGTCGAGGGCCTGGTCGCGTATGGCGAGCCGTACGCGGGACCGGCCAGGCTCGTGGCCGTGGCGCGGAAGGGGCCAGAGCCGGTGAGCGGGCCCGCGGCCTTCAGCGGGCGGCGGTTCGGGGGTGGTGTCCCGATCGCGCCGATGGCGGAGGCGCAGGCGCGCAAGCGGGCCTTCTGGGACCTGCACGCGGAGATCGCCGGAGTACGGCTGCCGCTGGCCACCCGGCTCGACGACGTCACCGACAAGAAGACCAAGGTGCGCTTCCCCGCCCAGCACGTGGGGCGGATCAGGGTCAGGCCGTACTACACGGAGACCGACAGCCTGGCCGTCGCGCTCAGCGTCGAGGAGGAGACCTCGTGAAGATCTCCTACCTGATCCTCAACGCCTACGGCATGGGCGGCACGATCCGCGCCACCTTCGATCTCGCCACCGAGATGTCCGCGCGGCACGACGTCGAGGTGATCAGCGTCTTCCAGCACGCGGACCGGCCCTTCCTGCCGCTGGGGGAGAAGGTCGGGCTGCGCTCGCTGGTCGACCTGCGTCCGGGGGCGCGGGTCCGCTGGCCGTACACGAAGAAGGCGGAGCGGCTGAGCGCGCAGGAGAGCGCGCTGATCCACCCCGAGGAGCGCGCCTACTCCTCCTTCACCGCCTGGAGCGACGAGGTGCTCAGGCGTGAGCTGCAGCGGCTGCGCACCGACGTGCTCGTCACGACCAGGGCCGGGCTCAACATCATGGCCGCCAGGTTCGCCCGCAAAAAGACCGTGACGATCGCCCAGGAGCACCTGCACTTCGAGGCCCACCAGCCCGGCATCTTCGAGGAGATCCGGCAGTGGTACCCCAGGCTCGACGCGGTCGTCACCCTCACCGAGGCCGACGAGCGGGACTACCGGACCATGCTCGGCCAGGCCAGGACGCGGGTGTACACCATCGGCAACGGGCTGGCCGGAGGACCGCGTCCCCGCTCAAAGCAGGACAACCGGATCGTGCTGGCGGCGGGACGGCTGGTTCCGGTCAAGGGGTACGACCGGCTGCTGAAGGCCTTCGCCGAGGTGGTCAAGAAGCGCCCCGACTGGAAACTGCGGATCTATGGCGAGGGCCGGGTCGCGGACAAGCTGATCAGGCTGTCGGTCAAGCTGCGCCTGCACAACAACGTCACGTTCATGGGACCGACGGGCGACATCGAGGGCGAGCTCGCCAAGGCCTCGATCCACGCGGTCAGCTCCCGGTTCGAGGGCTTCGGCATGACCATCATCGAGGCGTTCGCCTGTGGGGTCCCCGTGGTCAGCTTCGACTGCCCCCGGGGGCCCAGGGAGATCATCACCTCGGGCCACGACGGGCTGCTGGTCCCGCCGGACGACGTCGACGCCCTCGCGGCGGGGCTGCTGAAGATGATCGACGACGAGGAGGGCAGGCACAGGATGGCCGCGAACGCCCTCGAAACGGCGAGGAAGTACGACATCTCCATGATCGCGGACCGCTGGGAGAAGTCCTTCGCCGAACTCACGCGCTGAGCGGGGTGGCGCGTGCTCAGGAGCATGCCGCGGGCCGGTGCCGGCCGGGAGGCGGTCATCCCTGCGAAGAGGCTGCCCGGTGTCTCCCATATGGTCGATGAGAGGTGCTTGACCTCCCAGCCGCGCGAGGAGAACCGCTGAGGCAGCGGATCGGCGGGGGTGCGCGTTCATAGGGCATGGACGGTGAAATCCTGCGGTCGCCATCGACGTGGCCTGTCTGGTCGAGCAGGCCTCGATGTGGTCGATCATCGTGAACAGCCTCCCGTGGGCGCCCGAGCGGAAGCAGTGCTCCTTCCCGGCCATCAAATGGTGAGCCGCCCGGATCAGGCCTCCGTCCCGCCGCCCTCGTCCGGGCGCTGAGTGTCGCGAGTCTCCGCCCCGGCTCGGGCAGCCCTCCGTGCGGGAGTCCCCAGAGGCGATCTCGGCGCGTAGGGTGGCGGAGTGGGCGCTTAGCCGTACCCCCTGCAGCCTGGGAGCCACATGAGCATGATCATGGCCGTGAGCTTCACCCGTTACGGCCGGTTGTACTACCTCGACCCGGGCGGCCACAGTCCTAAGATCGGCGACAGGGTGCTCGTGCCCACCGACGCCGGGCCCGAGGTCGCCGAGTGCGTCTGGGCGCCGCAGTGGACGAGCGAGGAGATCGACGGCCTGCCGGTGTGCGCGGGCCTCGCGGGTGAGGAGCACCTGACCCGCGACGAGACCAACAAGCGGCAGCGCGCCGAGGCCCGCAGTGTCTCCAAGCGCCTGATCAGGCGGCACGCGCTGCCGATGAAGGTCATCGGGGTCGACTATCTCGACGCGGAGAACGTCTACACGGTCTACTTCTCGGCCCCCCACCGCGTCGACTTCCGCGCCCTGGTCCGCGACCTGGCCAAGAACCTGCGCGCCCGGGTCGAGTTGCGCCAGGTCGGCCCCCGCGACGAGGCCCGCCTCCAGGGCGGGATCGGCCCGTGCGGCCGGGACCTGTGCTGCGCGACCTTCCTCAAGGACTTCGAGCCGGTCTCCGTGCGGATGGCCAAGGACCAGGACCTGCCGGTCAATCCGATGCGCATCGCCGGGGCGTGCGGGCGGCTGATGTGCTGCCTCAAGTACGAACACCCCCTCTACACCGAGGCGCACAGCAGGATGCCCAGGGTAGGGGCGAAGGTGGACACCCCCGAGGGTTCGGGAACCGTGGTCGGCCGCAACGTCCCCTCGGACTCGGTTGTGGTCCGACTGGACGACGGCGGACGCCGCTGCGCCTGCCCCTCGGCCTCCGTCTGTTCCCCGCGCAGGCAGCACGACGCGGCGTACGGCGGAGCCACGAAGGTCGCGGAGGCCGTGGAGGACGACGGCTCCGAGGAGTGATCGTCCCGGGGCGCGGCGGCAGCTGTGGAAACCGGTTCGCCCCTGAGACGACGCCGGATCGGCGGAAGGACACGTGTGACCCGGCGGGGAAGACCCCGCCGGGTCACGCGGAAGGGGGCGTTACCGGAACGCGCCCGTCATACCGACGTGCGGGTGGTTGCCGTTGATCCTGCCCTTCCCCCTGCTCTGGCGGTTCAGCTCCTCGGCCCGCTGGTTCATCAGCTCCTCCCTGCGGGCCCGTGCCTCGGCGTCGGCGGCCTTGCCCTCGATGTCGATGAGCTGGCGCCGCCTCCTGCGATCCTCCGCCTCGTCGTAGGCCCGAAGCTCGAGCTCGCCGATCTTCGCGTCCGCGTCGAGCTGGAGACGCTTCTCGTGGACCCTCTCCCGCATGCGGGTGGCGTGTTCCACCATGCGGTCGTAGGCGGTCGTGCCTCCCATGAGCTTGACGAGGACGGGAAGGCAGTCGATGAGAACGAGGAAGAGCCGGAACAGCCAGGTCGCCGCGAACAGGTAGGTGTTCTCCGAGGAGAGCTCGTGCAGGGCCCGCATCCGCTCCAGGATCCCGACGGGGTCGTTCTTGCCGGGCATCGTGGCCAGCTTCCTGTCGATCTCGGTCTCGATCTTCTTCCCGAAGTCCTCCCGCTTGCTGGCGAGGGGGCCGCCCAGCGCGGAGATCTGACGGCGCACCCCGTCGAGCTCCCTCTTGCTGGCCTGCCAGCGCTTCTTGGCCTCGTTCGCGTTTTTCAAGTCACGTCTGTAGATGGCGCCGTTCCCCGGCTTACCGCTCGTCGCCCCCGGAACCTTGTTGCCGAATAACTCATCGTTCGCCAGGTCCAAGCTGCCTTCGTATTTCTCCTCCTCGTGATCTACCTGTGTCTGCAGTCTCGCCTCATCCTTCTTCAGGTCGGCGATCCTGTGCTCGTCCACCACCGCGCCCGAAGTCAGGTAGTCGGCCTGCTCGCACCTGTGCCCCGGCGGCGGTGCGCCCGTCAGAGGGTTGCATTTCTTCAGCAGAGCCTGCTTGTCGGTCCGAGCGTCCTCTCGCTCGTCGATGACGTGCTGGACCACCGCGGTCTCGAACACCCTCAGGACCAGGGGCTCGGCGATGATGGAGCCCAGCACCACGGCGACGAGCAGGCGTGGGATGAGCATCATGAGCCTGCGCTGCCACATGCCGGTCACCGTCGAGACGAGCCACCGGTCGAGGTTGAGCACGATGAGCAGCCAGATCAGCGCGGGAACGACCATCGCGATGTGGACGCCGCCCAGGACCTGGCCGAGCGCGAACCACATCGAGGTCGCGGCGACGACCGCGGTGCCCAGCACCACCCCGCCGAGGCCGACGTAACGGGTCCGCTCCAGCGGCACCTGGTCGAGGATCCCCTCGTCGGCCCCCGCGAGGATCCGCAGCCGTCTGCCCAGGTCGAGCCGGACGGCGGGCCGGGACCGCGGGCGTCCCCCACGGTGGGCGGCGCCCTCAGTCATCGAGGTCCTCCAGGCCGATCCTGCGTGGGCCCGCGTCCCCGTCCGAGGACGTTCGCCCCTCACCGATCCCGAGACGTTCACTGTTCCCCGGCCCCTCGACGAAGGGGGCGTCCCCGATGATCGGGGTCATGACCCTCTCGATGAGCCGCTGTGTGTCGATGGGGAGGAAGTCCAGCGACCCGTCGGGCAGGCGGTTGATCAGTTCGGACAGGGCCTGCCTCCGGCTCTCCTGCGCCTCGCGGGTGACGCTCACGGCGTCGGTCATCAACAGCTGGTCGCGGCTGACGCCGAACGCCACGGTGGCCTCGGCCCCTCGCTTGAGGATCTCCTCGATCCTGGAGACGTCCCGGTTCTCGACCGCCCACTCCAGCTCCTTGGTCTCCCCGCTCCACTTGAGCTGCTTGATCCGCTGGCCGTGGGCGAGGATGTCGTTCGGCGGCAGGAGCGTGACGTTGACCAGGGCGACCTCGAGCCCGGCTATCCGGGGCGGGCAGAACTCCAGATAGGCGCGGACCCGGTTGGCGACCTCGACGGACAGCAGGTGTACCTCCTCGACGGGCCGGGTCATACCGAGCTGCATGAGCCCCGCGTCGTCGCGGAGGTGGTCGCGCAGGATCGTCGCCGCGTCCTCGACCCCGGTGGCGACGATCGTCTCGGGATCGGTCACCTTGCAGGCGAAGGTCGCCTGCACCTGGAAGGGGTAGCCCATGTCCTGGGAGGGGATCTCGACTCCGACCATGACCTGGCGGCCACGCAGATAGACGACGCTCACCGACCTCGCCCGCACGACGGCCTCCTCCGACCCCCTGAGGTGCTCGCCTTCGGTGTACGCCTGGTAAGCGCCGTTCACGGCGAAGACGAGGACGGTCCCCACCGGTGTCTCGGGGAGCTCGCTGAGGTCTCGCCGGGTGAAGATCCCCAGTCGGCGCCGGGGAGGCCGGAGAGCGCGCTCCTCGACGATCGGGTAGCCGCTGAGAGCGGGCATCGGTGTCTCCTTGATGTCATGAGGGGATTCGCCGGGCGCTCGCGTTGAGCAGGGCGAGGACGACGTGCTTGGCGGGAGGGGAGTCCCGCCGCACGTGCCCACCGGCGCATGCGTGGTTGATCGCGCGTCTGACCAGCACCGCGGCGGCCTCCGGCAGGGTCGACCACACCGCCAGGCCGAGCGCCTCAGCGGCCTCGGTGGCCGCCGTGGCCCCGGCCTGCTCTCCCAGGTGGCGGAGGGTACGGCACAGCGCGCGCACGGCGTCGGAACGGTGGTAGGCGCTGTGCAGCGTCCAGGCCCAGAGCGTGCCGATCGCCTCGGCGCCCGCGGGCCGGGACAGCAGCAGCCACGCCATGAGCGACTCCTCCCGCTCCAGCCGGTCGGCCTCAAGCACCGCGAGCACGGCCTGCAGGGCTCGCCGGGTTCTCTGCGGCTCCATGCCCTCGCTGAGATCACGGTCGAGATGCCTGACGAGCAGCCGGAGTCCGGTCAGCGCCTCGTCGTCCCGTTCGGCCGCGGCCTGGAACATGAGCGTCAGCGCTCTTTGGGCGACGTTGCTCACCCGGACGCCGCGCAGGGACAGGTACCAGAGCCAGTCGACCGTCTCGCCCGGGTAGCGGATCGACAGGCCTCCGGCGAAGGCGAGCGCCGCGGTCATCGCCTGGGGCTGTCCGGCGTTCTCGACCCAGCTCAGCGCGGTGGTGAAGGCCACGGCCGCGGTGGTGTCGTCCGCGCACATCATGGACAGGGTGCTGGCCGCGGTCAGGCGTTCCCGGACCAGGCCTCCCGCCCAGGGGGCGAGGAAGGACTCCCTGACCTCCTCTGGGCGTTTCCTGGCCAGCAGGGCCAGGCCCGCCGCCGCCTGGATCTGCACTTCGGGCAGGTCGTTGGCCAGCTCGCGGATCCACTGCCGCAGTGGCTCCAGCACGCTGTACCCGTAGACGCGGTAGAGCTGCAGGATCACCTGCTCGCGGTGGTGCGGGCTGCGGAAGACGACCCTGGGCTCTCCGGCGTCGGCCGACAGGGTGACCAGGGGGTTGCCGTCGTTCCACAGCCTCCGGCTCTGGGGCAGGTTCTCCCCGATGGAGCGCCGCTCGCGTTCCGCGCCCTGCCGCTCGACCTCGTCCGCGATGGCGGTCAGCCGTACCAGGAGGCGTTCGAAGACGCGCTCCGGCATGCCGTACGCGAAGGCGAGGGCGGCGACGGTCAGTACCTCCGAGCGTTTCGGCGTGCCGTCGAACCACGCGGTGACGGTGCCGCCGCAGAGATCGGCCATGATCTCCTCGGGCGACTGGGTGCCGCCGAGCATCTGCTCGGCGAGCTCGACGACCTGGCGAGGGGAGCGCAGCGCGGCGACTTCCGCGGGGATGCCCGCCCGCTCGTGGGCGGGACGGGCGCGGCCCAGGCGCTCCTGGAGCACCTCCAGCGGGTCCGGCGGCTCCCAGCCGATCTCGAACGCCTCGAAGCCCTGGCGTGTCTCCGCGCGGTTGAGGGTGATCACCAGGTGCGCCCCCGTCCGCGCCAGCCTGGTGCTCAGCGTGTCGAAGCCGAAGCGCCGGACGCCGGGCTCGACCTTCCCCTCGATCCAGTCGTGGACGAAGTAGATCCGGCCCTTCTTGAAGGAGGCGGCCAGCAGGTCGTCCAGGTCGAGGCCGGGGGAGAAGACGGTGATCCTCTCAGCGGAGAGCCCGGCCTCGGCCAGGAGCGCGACCCCGCTCGTCCACTTGCCGATGCCCTCGTCGCCGACAAGGACGACCACGTGCCGCTCGCGCAGGGTCGTCAGGGCCCGCTCGAAGCAGCGGGGTCTGACGAAGTTCCTGAGCGCGTGTTCGACGTCTTCGCGGTCGAGCCGCCCGGAAACCGACCGCACCCTCGGGCCGCCCGTGATGCCGAAGGTCGCCTTCTGCGCGCTGACCTCGGCGAAGAAGTTGTTGATCACATGGGCGGTCTGGCCGAGGGCATCCTCGTCGAAGTCGTCGTCCGCGCTCTCCGCCGCCTTTCCCTCCGGTCCCGGCTGCCCGTCCTGGTCTTGCTGTGGCGGATCGTCCGGTGAGGGCTCGGCAGGGGGCGCGAGGGGCTTCCCCTCGTCCTGAGAGGGTTCCTGAGCTGTCATTTACGGACGATCCCGAAGTTCACCTCGCGCGCCTTGACAGGCCCGTTCACATTGTTGATCACCTCTGCTTGCTGAGAGATGTTGGGTTTCACGCCGTTTGGGCGTTCTGTGGCTTTTGTTGAATCTGGCAGGTGGCTCAGGCTCCTCGCGTCGAGGTCCGGGGCCCAGACCCAGGCCGGGGCGGAGAGCTCCTTCTCCTGGACCATGACCCGGTGGAAGTCGCTTTTCGTATAGGAGGTGTGGCCCTGGAGCACCACGTCCTCGAAAACCCGCTGAGACAGGATGAGAACGATGTTCGCCTCCTGTCTCTCGTTGAACATCTGCTTGAGGGGACGCCAGTCGACCAGCCGGCTGGCCTCAACCACCGCCTGACCGGCGTATCCGTTCACCGACGGATACGCGGTGCCGAAGGCGAGCGCCACCCGGAGCCGGAACCGCTCCTCGGGTGCCAGGGCGTCGTTGCGTTGGACGAGCCCGCTGTGAAGCGCCCGCATGTACTGGTCGGCGACGAGGGGCTCGGGCTCGCTCGCCGGCAGGACGGCCAGCTCGCCGTCGCCGCCCGGCTGGATCGCCCAGGCGTCGCGGTTGAGCCCCGCCTGTGCGGCGGCGGTCGCGTGCAGGTCGACGAAGTTCCGCTGCATGGTTTCGTGCCGCTTGTCGTTGCCCTGTCCGTAGCCTCTGAGGTCACTCGACATGACGAGGGCGCGTTTGAAGGAGACGCTTTCCATGGGTTCCTGATTTCTTGCCTTCTGTGCTCGATGCCGCCGGGCATCAGTGTGAGGCAGCAGGTCGGGGGGGGGGAGCCCACAACAAAGCGCTGAGTAGCCCCCCCAAAAAAAAAAAAAAAAAAA
>NZ_JBFBCE010000110.1:0-30105 GCF_040689595.1 Streptosporangium sp. NPDC051023
TGGAGTTCCATCTGCGTAATGCCGGGGCCTGGGCGAACCGGGCCACGGGTGAGGATCTGGCGACCCAGATCGACCCCGACTTCGTCTTCGGGCCCACGCGAGTGTCCCTCTCGCGCTAGATGGAGGCAAAACGGGCCCGACTTAATGTCTGTAAGTTCCCTTCTGAGAGGAGAAGGCAGCATGTCGCTGACCGTTCCGAACGAGCTTCTCGACCAGGCGAGGGCGGGTGAGGTGGACGACGCGGCATTCGTCGCCTGCGTCCGCGACTCCCTGCCCTACGCCTGGTCGCTGATCAGCGACCTGGTGCAGCAGCGCGACCGCACCGGTGCCGAGTTCACCGACAACACCGTCCCCCCGCCGGATGAGGCCGCCCGCGGCCAGCTCCTGCGCTGTCTCGCCAGCGACGCCATGCGCGGTGCGCTTGAGCGCCACTTCGGGGTGAAGCTGGCCTTCCAGAACTGCCACCGGGTCGCGGTCTTCGACCCGTCCGCCGTCAAGGCCCACGCGGAGTTCGTCACCGCCAGATCCCAGATCCTCAACCAGCAGCCCGAGCTCGTGGACTGCTGACCTCCGGCC
The DNA here is from genome assembly GCF_040689595.1 of Streptosporangium sp. NPDC051023. NCBI lineage: Bacteria > Bacillati > Actinomycetota > Actinomycetes > Streptosporangiales > Streptosporangiaceae > Streptosporangium > Streptosporangium sp. NPDC051023. Next base: position 577 of record NZ_JBFBCE010000110.1, read on the forward strand.
CGGCGCTTCCCCGTCGCCCCTTCCGTCGCTACGCCGCTACGCCGCGGAGCGTCCAGGTGGCGGGGCCTGCCGGACCCGGGGCAGCACCTCCGCCCCGAGCCGCCTGATGTTGTCGAGGGTGCGGGCCTGCGGGCCCGCACCCTCGACCATGAGGATCAGGTGCCGCAGTCCCGTCCTCGCGACGGTCCGCTCAATCCTCTCGACGCAGAGGTCGGCCGAGCCGACCGGGTGCGCGTCGCAGAGGAAGTCCACGTACGCGGCCACGTCGCGCCGCGGCACCTGGCGCCCGTCGACGGGCAGGTAACCCGCCAGGCCGGGTCCCAGCCATCCCGGCATGGCCGCTCTCAGCTCCCCCACGGCCCGCGCCGTCGAGTCGGCCACGTATCCAACCGCCGCCGCCACGTGGCCGGGGTCCTCGTGGCCGTACGACCGCAGCAGCTCCGCCCGCCCCTCGTCGCCGACGTGCATGCCCAGCAGCATCGGCAGCCCCCGCTCGGCGGCCAGTGCGACCGTCCCGGGGGAGGTGCACGCCACGACCGGCCTGAGCCTGACGGCGGGGACCATCGGCACCTCCCTGAACCGGAAGAACTCCCCGTCCGCGGAGACCGTGTCCTGCCCGAGGGCCGCGCACAGCAGGTCGAGCGACTCGCGGAAGCCCCGCTCGAACCTGGGCAGTCCCGTCCCGAAGACCTCGAGCTCGACCCAGGGGCCGCCCCGCCCGACCCCGAGCGCGAACCGCCCACCGGAAACCTGGTCCAGGATCGCCGCCTGCTCGGCCAGCTCGACCGGGTGCCGCGCCGACAGCACGCTGACCGCCGTCCCCACCCTGATCCTGCTCGTACGGCCCAGCGCGACCCCGGCCAGCGTCACCGCCGACGGGCAGACGCCGTACGACATGAAATGGTGCTCGGCGATCCAGGCGTCATCGAACCCCGCCTCCTCCGCCACGACCACCGCCTCGACCGTGTCCCGCAACACCTGTCCCGGCTCCCGCCCGGGAAAACCGGCCGCGATGAGAAAGACACCGATACGCATGATGGCTACCTTGGTGCAGGCTGGACGAACAAAAAAGGTCAGATCATCGTTCCTTCCGACAAATCGGAGCGGTCTGGAAAACGTCCAGGACCGATGTTCCGATCATGGAAAGGCAGGCCCTGGATCTTCTCTGGCTGATCAACCCCGATGTCGCGAGGCTGTTGGAGACGGCAGACGGTCCCGCGAACGGGTGATCTCGCTAGCCGAACAGGCCGAGCTGGCCCTCTCCGGTGAGGGGGTTGCGGTGTCTCTTGAGGTGGCGCCAGCGGGGCAGGTCGTCCAGGTAGGACCACGACAGGCGGTGGTGTTCCGTGGGGCCGAGGGAGGCCAGGGCGCGCTGGTGGACCGGGGAGGGATAGCCCGCGTTCTCGGCGAAGCCGTACTCCTCGAAGCCGAGAGAGGCCATGTAGGCGTCGCGGCGGACCTTGGCGATCACCGAGGCCGCGGCCACGGAGACGCAGGACAGGTCGCCCTTGATCTCGCATCTGACCGGCCACGGCGCTCCGAGGTAGTCGTGCTTGCCGTCGAGGATGACCACGTCGGGCCTGACGGGCAGCTCGGCCAGTGCCCGCCCCGCCGCCCTGCGCAGCGCCTCGGTCATGCCGAGCGCGTCGATCTCCTCGTGTGAGGCCTCGCCATACCCGATCCCGGCGGCCCAGGTGGTGATCTCGCCGAACATGGCGGTACGGCGGGCCGGGGTGAGCATCTTGGAGTCGGTCAGGCCCGAGGGTGGCTCCGACAGGTCCGTGACGACCGCGCACACCGCGACGGGCCCCGCCCAGGCTCCTCTGCCGACCTCGTCGATCCCGGCGACGGTCTTCGATCCGTCGGCGGACAGCAGGCGCTCAAGCGCGTAGGTGGGAGGCACGGTCCGACGTTACCGGCAGGGCGAGGCCCAGGATCACCGGTCGGGCGAGCGAGGCGGGCGACGGCGAATCACCGGTCGGCGAGAGGCGGGCGACGGCCGGTCACCGGTCGGCGAGGCGGACCGCGGCGAGGTCGGCGGCGAGGAGCCGGGCGGCGACGTGGACGGCCCGCAGGGTGACGGAGACCGCCGGGCGGTGGACGCTGGAGGCTCGGGCGACGGCGTGGACGTCGCGGCCGACCGGGTCGCCGGGGAACTCCCGCACGACGATGCCGCGGACCCCGGCCGCCAGGGCCAGGGCGGGGACGGCCGCGATGCCGATGCCCTTCGCGACCAGGCTGAGGATGGTCCCCAGCCCCTCGAACTCCCACGGCACCGGCTGGGCACCGCCGACGTCGGCCAGCAGGCGGTCGACGGCCAGCCGGGAGGGCTCGCCGTCCGGCGTCGCCATCCACGGCTCGTCGCGCAGCTCGCGCAGGTCGACCGGCTCGTCCAGGGTGGCGAGCCGGTGCTTGCGCGGCACCACCAGCACCAGCGGGTCGTGCAGCAGCGGGAAGACCCGCATCGTGTCCGACTCGCGCACCCTGCCGTACCAGTCGTCGACCAGGGCGATGTCCACCTCGCCCGACCTGACCTCCCGCATCCCGCGCCCCGAGCGTGCCTGCCCCATCCGCAGGCTCAGCGCGGTGTGCCTGCGCAACGACCTGGCGAGCGCGGGCGCGAAGGCGACGGCGGCGGTGGGGAAGGCGGTGACGGTGACCCGTCCCGAGGGCGTCCCCTCGTGGGCGGACAGGTCCGACTCGGCGTGCTCGACCATCGACAGGATGCGCTCCGCGTGCTCGACCAGACGGCGCCCCGCGTCGGTCAACTCGGCGCTGCGCGCGGTGCGGTCGAGCAGCACCGCCCCCGCCTCCCGCTCCAGGGCGGCCAGCTGCTGTGAGACCGCGGAGGGGCTGTAGCCGAGCGAGGAGGCGGTCGCGGCGATGCTTCCCCTGCGCGCGAACTCGCAGATCAAGACCAGGCGACGAAAATCAAGCATCGGATCTCCTTATGCCCACCCACACCAACCACAGCTTGTTCTGATGCCTGTAGCCCATCAGTCTTGGGAACGTTCCGCAATGATCGAGGGGACATCCATGAACGTGACGCTCTCCGCCACCCTGGCGGCGAACGAGGACATCGAGCGAAGACGGCGCGCCGGTGAGCGGGTGCTGCACCTGGCCTTCGGCGAGGCGGGCCTGCCCGTTCATCCGGCGCTGCGCGAGCGGCTGGTGGCCGCCTCGGGACACAATGGATACGGCCCGGTCGCGGGAGCCGCCGAGCTGCGCGAGGCCGCGGCCGGATATTGGCACAGGCGGGGCCTGCCGACGGACCCCGATCTGGTGGTCTGCGGCCCCGGCAGCAAGTCCCTGCTGTACGGCCTGCTGCTGGCGATCGGCGGCGACGTCGTGCTGCCGATGCCGAGCTGGGTCAGCTACGCCGCGCAGGCGGACCTGGTCGGGGCCCGTCCGCTGCTCGTTCCCGCACCCCCCGGCGAGGGAGGGGTGCCGGACCCGGAACAGGTCGCCTCGACCGTCCTGCACGCGCGCTCCCAGGGGCGCGACGTCCGCTCGATCCTTCTCACCCTGCCGGACAACCCCACCGGCACGCTGGCGTCAGCGGCCACGGTCAGCCGCCTCGCCGAGATCTCCCGCGACCTCGACCTGATGATCATCTCCGATGAGATCTACCGCGACCTCCTGCACGACCCGGCGACCCGCTTCGCCGGCCCCGCCGAGTTCGCCCCAGAACGCACCGTGATCACCAGCGGGCTCAGCAAGAGCCTGGCCCTCGGCGGCTGGCGGATCGGCGTGGCCAGGCTTCCCTTCGCCGTGCTGCGCGACCGGCTGCTCGCGGTGGCCAGCGAGATCTGGTCCAGCCCCGCCTCCCCCGTCCAGCAGGCCGCGGCGTACGCCTACACCGAGCCCGCCGAGGTCATCGAGCGGATCGACCTGAGCAGGCGGCTGCACGGCGCGGTGGTGCGGGCGGTGCGCGAGAGGTTCGTGCAGGCGGGCGTGCGGGTCGACGCGCCGCTCGGCGGCTTCTATCTCTACCCCGACTTCACCGGGCACGCCTTCGCGACCTCCGCCGAGCTGGCCGCGGCCCTGCTCGACGAGCACGGTGTCGGCGTGCTCCCCGGCCACGTCTTCGGCGACGACGGGAAGGCCCTCAGAGTGCGGGTGGCGACCAGCCTGCTGTACGGCGAGACGACCGAGCGGCGGCTGGCCGCGCTGAACGCCTCCGACCCCCTCGAACTGCCCTGGATCTCGGCCTCCCTCGACCACCTGAGCGAGGCCCTGACCGGCCTGAACCGGATGCGCCCCGCACCGGGCAGGCACCGGCATTCCGGCGTCGTCCCCGCCCCCGTGACGGGGTGATCTTCCAAGGCATCTCCTAAGGGATCACTTTGAGGAAACTTTACTCCGGCGCCATGCGCGTCTGAGATAGCATCCACATGCTCTGACCTGGGGTTTTACGCTTCAGAACACGGAGCGATAGGTACTTTCCTGGATGCTCATCAAGATGTCTCGTGTCATTTGGCACCAGGCATGCCTGTCAGCCCCCATCATGTGCTCATGCCCGCTTTTGTCACCCTGTCCGGGCGCTCTGTGCGCCTGGAACCGCTCAGCCTCGCGGTGGTCGACGACCTCGTCATCGCGGCGAGTGAGGACCGTTCTACCTACGCCTTCACTCGCGTTCCCCAAGGCCGGGAAGAGATGGTCTCCTACGTGGAGGCCGCTCTGGCTGAGCAGGCGGAGGGCCGCACGATGCCCTTCGCCATCCGGTGGCTACACACCGACCGTATCGTCGGTGCCACCCGTCTCATGCACCTGGAGTACTGGCAGGGTCCCATGCCCTGGCCGCCGGGCGCGCGTGGAGCGGTGGGCGAGGTCCCGTCCGTGGCGGACATCGGTTACACCTGGCTGGCCGCATCGGCCCAGGGCACAGGTGTCAACCGGGAGAGCAAGTATCTGATGCTCGCGCTCGCCTTCGAGACCTGGCAGGTCCACCGCATCACGCTCAAAGCTGACGTGCGCAACGCACGCTCCCGGGCCGCCATCGAGGCCCTCGGCGCGCACCTGGACGGTGTGCGACGGGCGGAGACCCGAGGCGCCGACGACACGGTCCGAGATACCGCCTACTACTCGATCCTGAGTTCCGAGTGGCCGGTCGTCCGAGAACGGCTCCACACGCGGCTCGGCCTGGTCGAGGCAGCGTAGATGCGCCCTTCGTCACTTCGATGACTTCATGGAACAAAAGGCCCGCCCGGAGTTCCGGGCGGGCCTGATGTTCGTCCTGCGGCCTGCTCGTTCTGGGCCGCCCCGATGGTCTCACCAGTCGTCTGATTTCACTTCTTGTCGTCCACCCGGTGCCGGTTACTCGTCGTCGTCGCCGCCGTCGGCCTCGAAGACGTAGTTCCACTTGCCGCAGGAGATCCGCTTGGCCTGGTGGTTGTCCCAGTAGCAGACCCGGACCTGGGCGTTGTCGACGTCGTCCTCCGCGAAGTGGAAGGACCGGTAGCCGTTCGAGCCGCACTGCCTGGCCCAGTAGTAGGACTCGTCGCCGTCGCTGTTCTCGAACTTGACCTGGACGTAGCCGCAGAGCCACTGCGGGGTGTTCTTGTCGTAGAGCTTGCCCTGGACGTGGACGCGGCCCGAGTCCTCGTCCCACACCCGGCCCGTGGCCTTGGCCCTGGAGTCGTCGAAGTACCGGGAGTAGTAGGGGCCCCAGTAGTCGTTGTCGAAGCTGCTGGCGGTGGTGGTGGTCGTCGCAGCCGAGGCCGAGGAGGTCAGGGCCGGGACACCGACCGTGAGGACGGCGGTCGCTGCGGCGAGGCCCAGAAGGCTGCGGATCGTGCGGTTCATGGTGCTTCTCCCTGAGGGTGGGACTCCCTTTTCCTTGGCGGGAGTCATGGCTCATTGATAGAGCGCTCCACCTGCACCGCGCTTACAGCTTCTTTATCGATGCCTGCAAGTCCTTGAACCGGTGCCTGCAAACTGCTGGAACACCGGGCATGGCCGCCCCCGTATGGGGCCATGCCCGGCATGTCATAGCATCCGCGACGTGGTTCAACGCCCGATTGACGATGAATCAACACTCCGGTTAACGAGTGGGCGGTTTCCTGTGGCGTAGGCATGGCAGGACCTATCATTCGGTTCATAAAGCTTTCCTTGAGGGCGGAGATCCAGGAAATGGCTGCTCACAGCAGCGAAGAGGGGCTGCGCTTCGCCTTGCTCGGCCCCGTCCAGGCCTGGCGCAACGGCGTCGAGCTCGACCTCGGCACGCCGCTGCAACGCTCCATCCTGACGATGTTGCTGCTGCGTGAGGGCCGGGCGGTCACCCCCGCCGAGATGATCGACGCGGTCTGGGGCGAGGACGCCCCGCCCCGCGCGCTCGGCGCGCTGCGGACCTATGTCTCGCGACTGCGGGCCGTGCTCGAACCTGGCAGGTCCCCCCGCACCCGTCCCGAGCTGCTCACCTCGGTCGGCCGGGGGTATGCCCTGCGCCTGAGCGACGCCACCCTCGACCAGGTGCTGTTCGAGCGGGGCGTGCAGGAGGCCGAGGCGGCCCGCCGCTCAGGAGACCGCCACGGGGCGGCGGAGAGCCTGCGTGCGAGCCTGGCACTGTGCACGGGCGAGCCGCTGGCCGGAGCCGTCGGCCCCTACGCCGAACACCAGCGCGGCAGGCTCGTCGAGCGCAGGATGAGCGTGCTGGAGACGCTCATGGACCTGGACCTCGAACTCGGCAGGCACGCCGACGTCGTCTCCGAGCTGGTCGCGCTGACCGCCGACCACCCGCTGCGCGAGCGGCTGCGCGCCCAGCTGATGCTGGCCTACTACCGGTGCGGACGGCAGGCGGACGCGCTCGCGGTCTTCGCGGAGACCCGCGCCGCGCTGATCGACGAGCTCGGCATCGAGCCGGGGCCAGGCCTGGCCACCCTGCACCAGCGCATCCTCAGCGGCGACCCGAGCCTCACCGTCGCCACCGTCGCCGCCCCGGTACGGCAGGCCCCCGCGAAATCCCTGGAGCAGGGCGCGGAACCGGAGGCGGCGGAGCCAGAGGCTCCCGAGCTGCCTCGTCCCGCGCAGCTGCCCGCGGCCGTGAACGACTTCACCGGGCGCCGCCACATCGTCGCCAGGCTGCGGACCCTGCTGTCGACGCAGGCGAGCGCGGACGGCGTGCCGGTCGCCGCCATCTCGGGCATCGGCGGCGTCGGCAAAACGGCGCTCGCGGTGCACCTGGCGCACACCATGCAGGACCTGTTCCCCGACGGCCAGCTCTACGCCGACCTGCGCGGCCACAGCGAGGAGCCGACCGCCCCCGAATCGGTGCTCGCGGCCTTCCTGCGCGGGCTCGGCCTGCCCCCGGACGTCATCCCGGACGGCCTGGCCGAGCGGTCCGCGCTGTTCCGCTCGCTGCTGGCGGAACGGCGGATGCTGGTGTTGCTCGACAACGCCAGGGACGCCGCCCAGGTCGGTCACCTGCTGCCCGGCTCGACGGGCTGCGCGGCGATCGTGACCAGCCGCCACAAGCTCGCCGACCTGGCCTCGGCCAGGCTGGTCGACCTGGACGTCATGGAGCCCGACGAGGCGCTGTCCCTGTTCGGCACGGTCGCGGGCGCGGAACGAATGGCCGCGGAACGCGCCGCCGCCATGGACGTGGTCGCCGCCTGCGGCTTCCTGCCGCTCGCCGTGCGGATCGTCGCGGCGCGGCTGGCCGCCAGGCCGTCGTGGACGGTCGCCTCCCTGGTGCCCAGGCTGGCCGACGAACGCCGCCGTCTCGACGAGCTGCGCGTGGGCAACCTCGCGGTCGAGGCGACCTTCGCCCTGGGCTACGGCCAGCTCGCCCCGCCCCAGGCGCGGGCGTTCCGGCTGCTCTCCCTGCCGGACGGCCCCGACATCTCGGTCGGGGGCGCCGCCGCCATGCTCGAACTTCATCCGACGGACGCCGAGGACATCCTGGAGTCCCTGGTCGACGCCAGCCTGCTCGAGGCCCCGGCCCCCGGGCGTTATCGCTTCCACGACCTGCTCAAACTCTTCGCCCGCCGTACCTCTGAGCGTGGTGCGGACGCGGAGGCGGGTGTGCCGGCGCTGCGGCGGCTGCTCGACTTCTACCTGGGGTGCGCGCAGTCGGCGCACCGGCTCGCTTACGAGGGCAGCATGGTCGCCGACCAGCTCTCCGTGAGCGGCCCCGGCCACACGTTCGCCTCCGCGGACGAGGCCGTGGCCTGGCTCTCGGTCGAGGCGGAGTCGCTGTTCGCGGCCATCTCCCAGACGGCCGCGCAGGTGACGGATCTGCAGGAGGAGCGGGCGTTGCTGTCCGCCGCCGACCTGCTGCTGGCCATGGAGCCGCTGCTGGAGTCCGGCAGCCATGCCCGCGAGTTCGAGCAGCGGACCAGGGAGACACTCGCCGCCGCCCAGCGGCTCGGCGCCCCCTCCAGCGAGCTGCGCTGCCGCTACGTGCTGGGCAGGGTGCTGTTCGGCGCCAACCGCCTCGCGGAGGCGCAGGAGGAGTTCCAGGCCTCACTGAGCCTGGCCGTCGAGGGCGATCGCATCGTCAGCGGCGAGGCGCTCAACGCGCTGGCCGTCGTGGCGGGCCGCAGGCGCCGCCACGAGGAGGCGCTGGCCCTGTTCGACTCAGCGCGCAAGGCGTTCAGGGAGATCGGCGCGCCGGGAGGCGAGGCGCTGACGCTCAGCTACTCGGCCAGGGACCACCTGTTCCTCGGCCAGGCCGAGGAGGCGATCGCCGCCGCCGAGCAGGGGCTTGCGATCTTCATCGAGATCGGTTCGAGCGCGGGCACCGCGCGGGCGCGCTACCACCTGGGGATGGTGCTGTCACGGGTCGGGCGCCTCAACGAGGCGGTCCACCACCACGCGGAGTGCCTGGCCTTCTTCCGCGCCAGCAGGCAGCGGGTGTGGGAGCAGCGCGTCTGCTCGCGTCTCGCCGAGACCTTCATCACCGCGGGCCGGTTCGGGGACGCGACCCGGCATGCGGAGCAGGCGCTCATGGTGAGCAGGGAGATCGGCCACCCGTACGGCGAGGCGCTGTCGCTGTGGGTGCTAGGCCGAGCGCTCACGGGGCAGGGCGATGTCCGGCGCAGCCGTGACTGCCTTCAGCGGGCGCACGACATCTTCGAACGGCTCGGCGCTCCTGAGGCCGCGGACCTTCGTGCTCTGCTCGACCGTGGCCGCGTGGGCAACTGATCCCGATCCGTCGTACAGGTCGTACAGATCGTCGTCGAGACGTGTCATCCAAAAATGATTGATCACTGGAATTCCCGTCGCTCTGGAATCTGAGTCGAATGGATGTGGGGCGCCCGGCCGGCCGTCGGGCCGTCGGGGACGCTAGGGGGCCCGGTCATCCGGTACGTCACCCGACGGCCGGCCGCCTCACTGTGACGACCGGCCGGACTCGGCACGGTCCCTTCCCCCCGGGTCCGTGCCGTGCCCACAACCAGAGCATCCCGTCAGGCAGTCAACATCGGATCAACAACCAATCGGTGGCGACATCCAGAGATATGCACAGCCTGTGGATAATTAGCTGGTGGATATGTGGAAAAATCCCTCGGCGAGCAGCGGGCGAAGCACCTCGGGGGCCCTGGCCCGTAGCACGCCGGCGTCCTCGCCGGTGAGCTCCGCGATGGCGGCGAGCAGCGGGTCCAGGGGATAGTCGCCGTCGCAGACCCCGGCGAGGGCCGCCTCGACGGTTCCCACCCGGGCGCTACGGCGCAGCCCCCGTGTCTGCCTGAGCACGATCGTCGCCGGGTCCTCGGCGCCGGGCGGGCCCGACCGCTCCTCCAGCACACCCTCCGCGACCTCCAGCCTGGCGCCCAGCAGTTCCTCACCGGTCAGGCGGTGGGTCGCACCGATCGAGGCGAGCACCTCGTCCACGTACTCCCCGACAGGAAGCTCGACCCGCTGGCCCAGTTCCTCGACCCTGACCACCGGGTCGAGGCTGCCCGAGTCGTGCAGGCTGATCCAGCCGAAGCCGATTCCCGTGACGTCCATGGACTCGAACCAGGCCAGCCAGTCGTCGTACAGCTCCCGGTAGCGGGGGGTGCCCTGCTCCGCGGCGTCCCTCAGCCACAGCTCCGCGTACTCGGCCGGGTCCTGGACGTCCCGCTGCACCACCCAGCCGTCGCAGCCGGTCCCGGCCAGCCATCCGCCGACCCGGTCCCGCCAGTCCTCGCCGTCGACGTGCAGCCAGTTGGCCAGGAGCTGACAGGTGCCGCCGGGGGAGAGGAAGCGAGGGGCAAGCCGTACGAGGTCGCGGCAGAAGCCGTCGGCCTCGAAGCCGGACTCCCGGTAGGTGAACCGGCCGCGAGGGGAGATCACGAAGGGCGGGTTCGAGACGACCAGGTCGAAGCGCTCGCCCTCGACGGGGTCGAACAGGGAGCCCCGCCTGGCGTCGACGCCCTCGATCCCCGACAGCGCCCAGCTCAGCTGGGCGAGCTCCAGCGCGCGCGGGTTGACGTCGGTCGCCACGACCTCCCCGGCCCGCCCGGCCAGGTGCAGCACCTGGACCCCGCATCCGGTGCCGAGGTCGAGGGCGCGCCCGACGGGACGGCGCGAGACAAGCTGAGCCAGGTTCGCCGACGCCCCTCCCGCGCCGACGACGTGGTCCTCACGCAGCGCCGGGTCGCCGGGCCTGACCTTGCGGTCGGAGACGACGTAGCCACCCGTTTCCCAGGGCTGCAGGTGGACCGTCGAGGTGACCAGGCCGCCCGCCGAGGTCACCAGGCCGGCAGCGGCGAGCCCGTCGACCGGGAGCCAGCCCGGCGCCTCGATCGGCACCCCCAGCCACCACAACCGGATCAGCGTGGCGAGCGGATCGCCGTCGCGGGTCGCGCGCAGTGCCGGCACCGTCTCCTCACGGGCGAGCGCGGTCGCGGCGACCGTGCCGAGGCGCTCGCGGACGCCGTCGATGGTGTAGCCGGTGTCGAGCAGTAGCTCTCTGAGGCGGTCGGGAAGATCGTTCACCGGACCATCCTCTCGTACCCCACCCCAGGTGATGAGACTGTTACAGGTCGCCGTAAGCGTTCTGCAAGCGGATCACAAGCGCTGGGCGGTACTAATTCAGGGTCGCTCCACCTGTTCCAAAGGATCCGAGATGTTGATCCCCTGCTTCGCCTGTGAATCCCGTTTCCGGCCCGACGAGTATTTCCGCGCCTGCCACGACTACAACCGGGGCAAGGACCTGGTCGCGTGGACCTGTCCGCGGTGCGGAAACCGGGACGAGCTGCGGGTCCTGCCCGGCGAGCTCGGGTTCGGCTATCCGACGCGGGGCAGGTTCGACGTCAGCGACCGGGTACGGGTGCCGGGGCTGCGGCGGCAGCGCCAGGACCTGCGGCTGGACATCTCGCTGGACAAGGAGGTCTGGCGGGTGCCCACCCGGGTGCGGCAACTGGCAGGGGCACGCTGAGACCGCTCCGGCCCGGATGAACCCCCGGAATCCGGGCCGGAGCACTCAAGGGTCAGGCGGGTACCGGCCGCTGGCGCAGACTCTGCCAGGCCGCCTCGCACAGACCCGCGATCTCCTCCTGCGTCGGCTGGTACGCGCCCGCGAACCATAGACGGCACATCTCGGTCGCGGGTCCGAGCCAGAGCACGTAGCACATGGTCGGGGGGACCGGCTGGAGCAGGCCGTCCTTCATATGCGGCCGCCACCAGTCGGAGACCTGCCTGAAGAACGCCCTGCGCGACTCGGAGACCTCGACGCCCCCCGGCTCGTCACGCTTCGGCGGTCGCTCACTGATCAGCAGGTGGGCTCGCTCCCTGTTGTCGACGCACCACCTCATGTGCAGCGCGACGATGGCCTCGATGCCCTCCTTCGCGCCCTGGTGACGCTGCAGCTCGCCGAGGAACACCTCCTGGTACATCCTGAGGGTGTCGGCGTAGAGCACGCCGAAGACGTGTTCCTTGCTGGCGAAGTGGTGGTAGAAGCTGCCGACGCTGACTCCGCTCTCCTCGCGGAGACTGGCCAGCGTGGTGGCCGAGACGCCGTCCTGGCTGAATCGGCGCAGCGCTCCCTCGATGATCCGGGTACGGCCGTCGCGTCCGTTCTTGGCACTCTTCACGGTGTCAATGGTGGAGCAACAGAACCTTATTCCGCAAATAGTGCCCGAAACGCAACGGCAGAGGTCGAGCATAACGCTCAGCCCCCAATCACCACGCGTCGCGATGTTCCGGCGGCCACGCGCCTTGCCCCTCACGGGCCAGGTGCCGCGACGGTCACGGGCCAGGTGCCACGACCCTCCGGGGGCAGGTGGCGCGACCATCACGGGCGACGGGCGCTCATCCCCGGGGCTCGACCGGCGCGGTCACCTCGACGGTCCCGCAGGAGACCCTCATCACCGCCTCCGGCCACAGCCTGCGGACCATCGCCAGAACCTTGCGGTTGTCGCCAAGCACGTCCATCCCCACGGTCCTGGCACCGTTGACCGACGCCCGGCGCAGCAACCTGCGGACGAGGCGGGAGCCGATCCCCCTGCCCTGCCACTCATCGGTCACCACCACGGCGACCTCGACATCGGCAGCCCCGCCCGTGAAGCCCATCACATGCCCGACAACGGCCTCCCCCGCCACGGCGAGCAACACGTCCCGCCGGTCGTCGACCGCGAGCAGCGCCCTGACCACGCTCGCGCTCCGGCCGTCCACGTCGGTGAAGAACCGCAGGTGCCGTGTCCGCGCCGACAGTCCGGCCAGGAAGCGGCGGATCCGCTCCTCGTCGTCCGGTCGGGCCGGCCTGATCTCGACGGCGTCACCGGGAGGGGCCCACACCGGAGCGGGGCATGGAGGAACCTGCTGGGTTCGCATCATGGACTTAGGGTTCCGCCGACGGCTGAGTATGTCAACTAGACTTAGCTCACGTTGGAGGTGACGCCGTGACGACCTACGATGCGGTCATGAGCGAGGCGGCCCTCGGTGACGCGCTCCTGCGCCCCGACAACTGCTCCATCGAGCGCGCCCTGGCCATCGTGGGCGAGAAATGGACGTTCCTGGTGCTCAGGGAGGCGTTCGCGGGCGTCCGCCGGTTCGCCGACATGCAGGCCTTCACGGGAGCTCCCCGGCAGATCCTCAGCGCCCGGCTGGCACGCCTGGTCCAGGAGGGGCTGCTGCGCAAGGTCCCCTACCGCGAGCCGGGCCAGCGCCAGCGTGACGAGTACCGGCTGACCCAGATGGGACTGGACCTCTACCCGACCCTGGTGGCGCTGATGCAGTGGGGCGACCGCTACCTCTCGGGCCGGGAAGGCCCTCCACTGCTCCTCGTTCATCGCGACTGCGGAGCCCCGATCGAGCAGCACTTCCGCTGCACCGACGGCCACGAGATCGCCGGTCCCAGGGAGGTCACCGCGCTCCCCGGCCCCGGCGCCCTGCGCACGCCACTGGACGAGACCGGCGGCACCCTCGCGGGACGGAGGCTAGCGCTCCAGCGACCGCAGGCAGCGCCTGAGGCTGAGCACCGAGATCAGTCCGGCGCCGCCGAGGAGGACCGCGACCAGTGAGGTCCGCACGACGAGGTAGGTCTCCAGGGTCTGGCTGAGCAGCAGCCACACGCTGAGCGAGGCGTTGAGGAGCTGCGCGCCGCCCCACAGCATCGACTGCCACACGAAGAAACGACGCATCCTGGGATGCTCAAGCAGATGCTCAGGGAGCGGGACCAGGTCGGTCGCCACCCGCTGCACCAGCGGCCTGCGCAGCGGCGCGGTGAACAGGAAGCCCAGGCTCGCGCAGAGGACCCCGAGGCAGGGCTGGAGAAAGAACAGGACCGGGCTGCCGGTCGCCGCGGCCAGCACCGCTCTGACCGTGATCGTCCCCGCGGCCAGGAGCACGGTGCCCGGCACCGGTTCGCGCCGGACAAGGCGCCAGACGATGCCGCCGTAGACCCACGCGACCGCGACCGCGAGCGCGCCGTACAGGCCGAAACACACCAGCCCCGCGTAGAAGACGGCGACGGGAAGAATCATGCCCTCAAGCACCCTGGGGGCGGCATGCCGTAACAGCGCCCCGAGGCGGGGCAGTGCGACCGGAGCCGTTGGGGGTGACAGGAGCAGAGTCATCGTGCGCGGGCTCCGGAGGTGGTGGAACGGTCCGGGGGGACGGATCCATCCGACCGTACGCGATGTCCAGAGTGTCCGACAGTCTTTCCGGAACATCGGCGGGGGCGGGGTTCCAGGTGTCCCGCCGCGGCCAACGGCGCACTCGGAGGAGAGGGCGGTCCGCGCGGTGCCTACCCTTGGGAGCGTGTATCGGTTCCTCCTGACTCCCCGATGGCTGGCGCTCCACGTGGTGGTCCTGCTGGTCATCCCCGCCTTCGTGTTCCTGGGCCGATGGCAGTTCGGGCGTTACGAGGAACGGTCGACCAGCAGCAACCGGACCACCGCCAACCTCGCCACCGCCCCCGTGCCCATCGAGCGGCTCACGGCGCCGGGCGGCGCGGTGCCCGTCAGCGACAAGTACAGGCCCGTGACGGTCACCGGCACGTTCGACACGGCCAACCAGCTCCTGGTCCGCCGCCGTGTCCAGGACAGCGTGCTCGGCTTCTACGTGCTCACCCCGCTGCGGAACGGCGACGGCACGGGCGTGCTGGTCAACCGGGGCTGGGTCAAGGCGGGCGCGACGGCGGACGCCCTTCCCGAGGTCCCCACGCCGAGCACGGGTGAGGTGACTGTCACCGGACGGCTACAGCCCAGCGAGACCGAGGAGACCACGGGCATCCGCGACCGGGCGGGGCTTCCCCGAGGGCAGGTCCTGCTGATCAACACCGAGACGATCGGGCGCGGCCTGCCGTACAGGCTCCTCGGCGGGTACGTGGACCTGACCGCCCAGTCGCCGCGGGCAGCCGCGGCGCCCGCCCCCGTGCCCGAGCCGGACGTCGGCGGGGGCGGCGGCCTCAACCTGGCGTACGGCGTGCAGTGGTGGCTGTTCATCGGGATCGCGATCGGCGGCTGGGTGCTGCTGATCCGCAGGGAGGCCGCGGACCTGCGGGCCGAGGCGGCGAAGAAGGAGCAGACCGAGCCGGTCGACGCCTAGACGTACTTGGTGTTCATGGTCACGACGCCGGCGACAGGCGGCCGATCAGTTCGAACGCATCGCCGGACACCTCCTGGCCTGATCGGCGCAACCGGGCGGCGAAAATCACCTGCCCTCACCCTTTCCGTGACCGTCCGGGCCCCGGTACGGCAAGCGGTGAGATGGGGCGGATCGGCGCCGGTGATCGTTCCCACCACTAGGGAAGAACCGCGTTCAGGAGGTTGCCGACGGCCACGGCGGCGGCCACGGCGGCCGTGGCCGTCACGACCGACAACAGACAGCCAAGGCCGCCCTCGACCCGACTGCGCGGCGGTGGCCGCCTGCCGTACCGGTACCACAGCGGCCGGGGTTCGAGCAGGAGGAACGCGAGCGCGCCGACCTGCCCCGCGCCGAACATCCAGAACCACGCCCACCGGTTCCCCAGTCTGGGCGTCGAGCCGACCATGATCAGGAAGGTCACCACCCAGGCGGCACCGACCCACCACAGTCCCAGCTGGGCGGGCACGCCGAACGGCCAGCGGGCGTACCACCAGCCGAAACCGCGCTCCTCCTCCTGGACCACCCTGGCCCAGGAGGGGCCGGCGTCGGCCATGAGCCGCTCGAGGGTGTAGCCGTCCGGCGTGCCGGAGATCGGCGCCCGGTCGCCCCTGTGCCAGATCAGCGGTCCCTCGGACCACCTCAGGTCGAGGATCTCTCCTCCGCGTTCCCCCGGGGTCACCCGGTAGGAGACGACCGAGACCCTGCCCGCGGTCAGGGAGCTCCGGAAGTCGGACAGCGTCCTCGGCGTCGGCGACACGCTCAGTGCGACGACGAGGGCGCCGAACAGGAGGATCAGCAGCAGCACGATCCTGACGGCGACGCCGGCGATCCACCAGCCCCGGCGCACCTCACGCGGCGCGCCGCGGGGTGACTCGCCCCGATGGTCCCGGATTGGCTCGCCCGGCTCGTTCTGAAGTGACTCGCTTGGATGATCCCGGGGTGACTCGCCCGGCTCGTTCAGAGGTGGCTCGCCCGGACGCCCCTCGGGTAACTCCCCTGGCCCGTCGGCCCCTTCCCCGCCTGTGATCATGCTTTCTTACTACCTCACGACGTCCAGGCGGCGACCATGCCCAGACCGAAAAAGATCGCCACGGCGAGCGCGAACCCCTGTGTTCCGTCGAGCCTGACCCGCGTCGGCAGCACCTCGTACGGCCCGCGCCACAGCGGGTACGGCTCAAGCAGCACGTAGAGCAGGGACCCGCCGACCAGGAACATCCACAGCCACGCCCAGCGGCTGGCGTAGCGGTTGTCCCGGCGGGTGAGCATCAGCAGCCAGGCGAGCAGCTCGGCGGCGACCGCGACCGGCGCGAACGGCTCCCACCAGCGTGCGTACGCGGGCGAGCCCATCAGCATCCCGGCCATCCCGAACCGCTGAGGTCCTCCTGAGCGCCTGATCTCGACCGACGGGTCGGCCGCCTCCCGCACCTGGGCCAGGAAGGCCTCCTGGCGGCGCTCAAGCGGCTGCGGGACGAGTCTGGTGGTCACGGGGTCCCAGACGTCGTCCGGCGGGTCGAAGTAGGCCTCGTTCCAGGAGAGGGGGCCGTTGGCCCATGTCAGCGTGCCGTACGCGGGCCAGTCCCGGTCGTAGACGACCTCGGTCACGGTGCCCGAGCGCAGGTCGGAGATGAGCTCCTCCGCGCCGCGCAACCTGGGATCCTGGTTCAGGTGAACCACCACCGTGGACAACGCCAGGACGAACAACAGCGCGAGGCGCACGCCGTACGGGATGTCCTTCCACGCCGGAACCACGGTCTGCGCGCCCTGCATGTCCGCCCCCATCGCGAGATGTCCGCCGCTGGATAGATTAAGGCGCGTGATGCGGCACATCGAGTACGCACGGCTGCACAACTTCAGGGACGTGGGCGGCTATCCGACGGAGGACGGGCTCCAGGTGCGCTGGCGGCGGCTGTACCGGTCGGACTCGCTGCACCGGCTCGCCGACGACGACCTCGAGAGGTTCACCTCTCTCGGCGTCCGCACGGTGATCGACCTGCGTCACCCCGAGGAGATCGAGCGGAAGGGCCGGGTCCCGCACGGGCCCCGCTACCACAACCTCTCGGTCGAGCACCGGTTCTGGAACGTCGAGCGGGATTACGACCCCGAGGTGGGGATGCCCAGGTTCTTCGCCGACCGCTACCACGAGGTGGCCGAGGACGGGCGGGTCGAGATCAGGGATGCGCTGGAGGTGATCGCCGAGGAGGACAACGCGCCCGTGGTGGTCCACTGCGCGGCGGGCAAGGACCGTACCGGGGTGCTCACGGCACTGGTCCTGCGGCTGCTCGGGGTCTCCGAGGAGGACGTGATCGCCGACTACGCGCTGACCGCTCTGGCCACGCCCAAGGCGATCGCGCACCGGCAGCGGGAGCGTCCGGGCGAACCACTGCCCTGGCCGGGTTTCGGCCAGGCCCCCGCGGACGCCATGCGGCTCTTCCTGACCGAGCTCGGCTCGGTGCGCGACTACTGCCTGGAGGCCCTCAAAGTCGAGGAAACGCTCATAAAGGCCCTCCGCCACCATCTTTTAGAAGAACCCGCTACTCAGCCGATCTCGGGGTAGAGGCGCGTCTCAGGGCCCGCCGCGCGCAGCACCCTCCGCGGGCGGGTCCGCCCCCCGGGGCCACCGGCTTCCCCCCTCCGGTGGCCGCGGAGCATACCTGAGGGGACGGCGAGACGACAGAGATACCAAGCGGATATCTTGCAGGTTGTTCAGTGTGATGTCAGCGACGTACGGTTTACCGCGTGACTACGCCGCTGCTGCCCGACCCCGAGCCCCGGCGGCGGGACTATGTGATCATTTCAGCCGACGACCACCTGATCGAGCCGCCCGACATGTTCGAGGACCGGCTCCCCGAGAAGTACGCCGATCTGGCCCCCAAGGTGGTCGAGACCGACTCGGGTCACCAGGTCTGGCGGTACGGCGGCGCCACCTACCCGTGCGCCGGGCTCGACGTGGGCGCCGGGCTGCCCCGCGAGCAGTGGACGCTCGACCCGGTGCGCTTCGAGCACATGCGTCCGGGCTGCCATGACATCCACGCCAGGGTCGAGGACATGGACCGTGCCGGGATCTGGGCGGCGCTGTGCTTCCCCGGCATGCTCGCCGGGCAGTCGGGGATGGTCTTCGCCAAGACCCGCGACCAGGATCTCGGTCTCGCGGTCGTGCGGGCCTGGAACGACTGGCACGTCGACGTCTGGGCGGGCACGTACCCCGAACGGATCATCGCCCTGCAGCTTCCCTGGCTGACCGACCCCGAGATCGCGGCCAAGGAGATCAGGGACAACGCGGCCAGGGGGTTCAAGGCCGTGCTCTTCCCCGAGTTCCCGACACGGCTGCGGCTGCCGTCGATCCACAGCGACCACTGGGATCCGTTCTTCCAGGCCTGTGAGGAGACAGGCACCGTCGTGTGCCTGCACACCGGCTCCGCCTCCTGGACGCCGGTCCCGTCGACGGACACCCCGATCGAGGCGATCACCACGCTGATGCCCGCGAGCGCCATGTTCGCCTGTGCGGACTGGCTCTGGTCGGGGGTGCCGCTGCGTTTCCCCGCGCTGCGGATCCTGATCGTCGAGGGCGGCGTCGGCTGGCTGCCGATGCTGGCCGAGCGCGCCGACTACGCGCTGGACCACCCGGTCGCGGGCGAGGCCTCGTGGGAGGGCGGGCTGAAGCCCAGCGAGGTCCTGCGGCGTAACTTCTTCTTCGGCACGCTCAACGACCACGCCCTGTCCGGTGTGCGCTTCGCGGTCGGCCTTGAGCATGTGCTGCTGGAGAGTGGATACCCGCACTCCGACTCGACCTGGCCGGACACCCAGCTGGCGGTCGCGACGAACCTGGGCAACCTGCCGCCCGCCGACATCGCCAGGGTGGCCTACGGCAACGCCGCCCGCCTGTTCGGCCACCCCTTGCCGTCACGGGCCTGGCTCAGGATGGAGCAACTCTGACCGTCGTCTCAGGAGGGGAAGGCCTTGGCCTGGATGTTCCTGCGCTCCCAGTCGACATAGCGGCCGCTCTCGCCGAGCAGGGAGCCCGCCAGCCAGAGGAAGACACCGAAGTCGTCCGCGACGCCGACGAGCACCAGGAAGTCGGGGACGATGTCGATGGGCGAGAGGATGTAGACCACGCCCAGTCCGAGCATGGCGAGCTTGCTCTTGGTCATGCCGGGGTACTGGCCGCGTGTCACCGCGCCGATCATCTTGGGGATGGCGCGCAGCCTGGTGCCGAAACCGGGCGAGCCCGGCTGTGACACCTGCTTGTACGCCCGCCATGCCTGTGCCGCACGCGCCGCCTTCGCCATGTGAGCCCTCCTCGGGGAGCACGTTCGTCCGACGGGCTTCTACCCTGCCGTATTGAGATATAACGCGTACCCTCCTTGAGTGGTTCCCGGGGGGTGGGGTTCTGTGGGGGGTGCTCCGGCGGGCGGGTGGTCCGAGACGCCCGTGCTCACTGAGCTTCGCCCACCGGCTCATTCCCCGGGACCTGCCACACCGGCTCAGTCCAAGGACCCGGCCAGTTCCTCCTCGGCCTCCCTCGGCACCGGTACGGCTGCCGCCGCCGTACTGCGCTCGCCGCGCGGGCGCAGCCCGAACCAGACGAGGACCACACTGACGAGCGTCACGGCCACATTCACGCTCAACGCAAGGTGGATGCCGGTCAGTTCCACGCTCTGCGTCGCGGCGACCGAGCTCAGGATCGGGATACCGACGGTGATGGCCACCTGCTGGGTCATCGAGGTCAGGCCCGTGGCCAGACCCTGCTCCTCGTTCGCCAGGCCCGAGGTTCCGGTCACCGTGTACGCCACGATGGCGGTTACGTGCCCGAAGAACCCGACGAACAGCGCGGGGATCAGGACCGCGAGCGCCACTCGGCCGGTGCCGAGGAACACCAGCGGGAGGGTCGCCAGAGCCTGCACGGACAGGCCTGCGGCCAGGACCTCGCGGCTACCGAAGCGCCCGATGAAGCGCCCGGCGATCACCCCGGCGCCCACGGCCGCCAGACCGGGGACACCGAAGATCAGGCCGGTGATCAGCGGAGAGAAGCCCAGGACTCTCTGAAGGTAGAGCGTCATCAGGAAGATCATGGCGGTCTCCATGGTGAAGACCACGAGCCCCGCGTAGTTACCCCACTTCACCGTGGGCCGCTTGAGAATGCGTACCGGGGCGAGCGGCGCGGACGAGCGCAGCTCGACCACCCAGAACGCGGCCAGCAGCAGCACGCCGACGACGGCCGCGGGGATGTTCCTCTCGACGACCGCGTAGATCACGGCCAGCAGGCCGCCGGTCACGGTCACCGCTCCGGGCAGGTCCAGCTTCACCCGGTCGGGCACGCTGCTCTCACTGATCAGATAGGGGGTGAGCAGCAGGATGACCACGGCGACCGGGACGTTGATGAAGAACGCGGCCCGCCAGCTCAGCAGGCTGACAAGGGTGCCACCGACCAGCGCACCGACGGTGAAGCCACCGGAGAGCAGCGCACCGTTGAGGCCGAGGACACGGTCGCGCATCGCGCCTTCCACGAAAGTGCTGGTGAGCAGTGACAACGCCGCGGGAGTCGCCATCGCGGTGGCGAGGCCCTGCAGCACTCGGGCGGTCAGAAGCATCTCGGGGTTGGATGCGAAGCCGCCGAGCAACGAGGCTCCGGTCAGCAGGACCACCCCGGACAGGAACAGCCTGCGGCGGCCGAACAGGTCCGCCAACCGGCCGAACAGAAGGGTGAGTCCGGCCGCGGGCAGCGCGTACGCGGAGGTGATCCAGGGGAGCCCGGTCGGCCCCAACCCGACGCCCGCGCCGACCCACGGCAGGGCGACGTTCAGGATCGAGAAGTCGACGGCCAGCATGAACCCGGCACCGAGCAGGACGAACAGGATCAATCGCTGCCTGCCGCTGATACGTGGAGGCGCGGTTGTGTCGGTGGTCATGGAACGGTTCCCTTCTTCAAGAACCCGGTATCGTCAACGATCAGCACGCCGTCCGGCCAGCCGAGTCACCCGGCACCGTTTTCCCGCAGGTCATCGCAGGTATCACCCGGATCTCGTTGACACCGGGGCAGCGGTCATCACAGTCCGTACGACGTGGCACGGCAGGTATGACACGGCTGTGGCACGGCCGATGTGGGCACAGCAGGTATGACACGGCTGCGGCACGGCCGGTGTGGCACGGCTGTGGCATAGCCGGTGTGGCATGGCCGGTATGGCTGGGGGGCTCGGCGATCCGCCGACGGTTCTTCCTGACGACCGGGCCGAACAGCCCGCATCCGCCGCCGCGGCTCGATGCGCCCGAATCGCGCACCCAGCCGTGACGGCTCCGGTTTCGTGGCCCACGGCCACGCTTCGGCACTCGTTTTCGCGACAGGCTCGACGCCCCCGATCAGACGGGGCACGCCCCCGTGCCACCCTGACCGCCCGTCAGCCCACCACACACACAAAAGCCCTGAACAGGGAAAACGGAGAACCACACCTGGAGCACTAGCGCGAATCCCGCTCCGCTGCCTCAGCGATGCGCTTGATGTTCGCCAGCCGCCGATCCCAGTCGGCCGCGAGCGTGGCCATCCACCGCGCCGTCGCGTTCAGCGCGGCGGGCCGCACCGTGTATCGCACCTCGCGGCCGACCCGGCTGCCGGAGACCAGCCCTGCGGCGTCCAGGACGGCGAGGTGCTTGACCACCGCCTGCCGCGAGACGGGAAGCCGTTCGGCGAGCGTCGTCGCGGTGACCTCGCCATGCGCGGCGAGCAGATCAAGCAGTTGCCGTCGCGTCGGGTCGGCCAGCGCGACGAGAACGCTGTCGACCCCCTCGACGGCACCGCGACGTTCGTCTGTCACGCGGATGGCTGCTCGGCGCGCGTCTTGAACGCGTCGAGCACCTGGGGCCAGCCGCCGCTGTTGTCCTTCACCGCCTGAACGCGCAGCTCCTCGGACCCGGCCAGCGCCGCGAACCCGCTCTCGACGACGCGGAGCCGCGTCTTGTCGCCTTCCTGGGTCAACGTGAACTCCACGAGGGTGCTGTTGTCCTCGCGCAGTTCCTCTCCGGGGAACGCACTGGCCCAGCGGTACGCCACGTACGTCGGCGGCTCGACCTTCTCCACGCGCACCGGGAAGTCGCCGTACTCGGAGTTCTTCGCCACCGTCGACTCGCCTTCTCTGGCCACGGTGCCGGACACGCTCGCCTCGTCGGCCACCCAGAACCCGGGTTCGGTCACCAACGACCAGACCAGCTCCAGGGATGCCTCGATCAGGGTCTCGCGTTCGATCCGGTCCTCGCTCATGAGGGACTCCTTCACTGTCGTGATTTCGTGCAACTCTAGAGTTGCACATCACCTTTGGAGGCGCAACCCATGAGTTGCACCACGATCGGGCGCCGCCTCACCCGGCCGCATGCCTTCAACCGGCCACCGAACCAGATGGCCTGGTCATGGCGCTCTGGCGGGCTACCGGCGACGCCGCGACCGATCGGTATCCGCCTCCCGGGCAACGGATCCCGTACCGGTGCCGTTGAAGTCGTCCCGTTCCCCCCTTCGGGGGAGGCTGTTCCCCCCGCAGGGTGATGATCATGAACGTGCCGACTGGAATCGTCGGTCCAGGCGGGAGCGGAGGTGCCCGCCAAGACGGAGGACAGCAGATGACCACCATGACCAAGGCGTCGCCTGCGGCCGGGCGGCTACGTACCGCCTGGAGGGCCGCGCACACCCCGGTGGCCGGGGTGCCCCGCTGGACGCTGATCGCCGCCTATGCCATCCCGTTCACCGTGCTGCCGTCCGGTCTGTGGCGGATCGCAGGGGTCACCTTCCACCTTCCCCTCAACGCGCCGGGCTTCCCTCCTCGGCCGCGCTCCGCCCGGCTGCCGTCCTGGCTTCCCGAAGAGATCTACGTGATCCTGATGTCGGTCGCCTCCGAACTGCTTGCGTTCGCCGCCATCGGGCTGG
Organism: Streptosporangium sp. NPDC051023; assembly: GCF_040689595.1. Classification (NCBI taxonomy): domain Bacteria; kingdom Bacillati; phylum Actinomycetota; class Actinomycetes; order Streptosporangiales; family Streptosporangiaceae; genus Streptosporangium; species Streptosporangium sp. NPDC051023. The sequence continues at coordinate 23,495 of NZ_JBFBCE010000110.1, forward strand.
TGGCCGCCTGGGGGGAGGTGTTCCCGCGCTGGATCGTCGGTTTACGAGGCCGGAGGGTGCCGCCCCTGGCCGCCGTCGTCCCCGCCACCATCGGCGCGGTCGTCCTGACGGGCCTGTGGACGTTCACCATGGTCTCCACCTGGCTCGGACGCACGCTCCAGGGCGACGCGCTCCCCCCGGACTTCCCCCTGAACTTCCGCAACTGGCAGGGCGTGCTGGCCATAGCCGCCTACGTGCCGCTGCTGGCCTGGGGTCCCCTGCTCGCCCTGGTCACCGTCGCCTACCACCACCGCCGGACCCGCGTCGGCGGGGCTCCCGCCTGACCGCCGGACCCGCGCCCTTCGGCGGAGGCCGTCGACCACCCGCCCACGCGCCGATCTCGTTCCGGGACAGGTCAGGAGCCGGTCGCGTGTCTGATCGCGGTGTGACGGAAAGGATGGGCGGCCTCGATCTGGGAGGCGATCCTGATGAGCACGTCCTCCCTGCCCGCCGCCGCCACGAGTTGGACACCGACCGGCAGGCCCGCGGCGGTCCGGTGCAGCGGCAGGGAGATCGCGGGCTGGCCGGTCGCGTTGACCGGCGAGCTGAAGGCCACGGCGTGGTTCGTACGGCCCCGCGCCATGCTGACGTCGTCCGCGGGCAGCCAGCCGAGAGGGAACGGCGCGACCCCGAGGGACGGCGTGAGCAGCAGGTCGAAGGACTCCCACCAGGCGGCCATCCTGCGGCGAAACCCGTCGATCCAGTCACGCGAGGCCACGTAGTCGACCGCGCCGAGCTCCCGTCCCGTCGCCCCCAGGATCCGGTTGCGTGTCTCCAGCTCGTCGAGCTCGACGGGCTTGCCGCGCCATCGGCCGATGTCCCGCAGGTCGGCGGCCACGTGGACCGCGACGACCGTGCCGAAGTGCAGCGCGAAGTCCTCCTCGGCGAGCGCCACGGGACCGCCTTCCTCGACATCGTGGCCCAGTGACTCCAGCAGCCGGGCCGCACCGGTCACGGCGGCCCGCAGGTCGGGGTCGGCGGGAACCGACCCGCTCGGGTGCCGGGTGAGGAAGCCGATCCGCAGGCGGCCCGGGTCGGCCCCGACCTCCTCGGCGAGAGTCCGGGGCCAGGCGGGCGCGCCGTACGGATCGCCCGGCATCATCCCGGCGATCACGTCGAGGGTCGCGGCGCTGTCCCTGACCGTACGGCAGAGCATGCCCGAGATGGAGAACCCCGCCCAGGCCTCACCCGCGGACGGCCCATAACTGACTCGTCCCCGGCTGGGCTTCAGCCCGACCAGCCCACACACGCTCGCCGGGATCCGGATCGACCCGCCGCCGTCGCCGCCCGCGGCCACGGGGACCATGCCCGCGGCGACCGCCGCCGCCGAACCGCCGCTCGACCCGCCGGGGCTGTAACCGGTGTCGTAGGGGTTGCGCGTCGGCCCGAACGCCTTCGGCTCCGTGGTGATCGCGGTGCCGAGCTCCGGGGTGTTCGTCCGCCCGAGGACGACGAAACCCGCCCGGCGCAGCTTGGTCACGCCATAGCCGTCCTGCGCCACCTCGACCTCGTCGAGCACGTGCGACCCAGCGCGGTACGGCTCTCCCGCCATGCTCCAGCCCAGGTCCTTCAGCAGCGTCGGCACCCCGCGGAAGGGCGCCTCCTTGGGCAGGGCGTCGATCTCTGCCAGCGCGCGCTCGAACCTGCGGTGGACGACCGCGTTGATCTCCCCGTCGTGCGCCTCGATCCTCGCGATCGCGGCTTCCGCCAGCTCTCTCGGAGAGACCCGGCCCGCCCGCACCGCCTCCGCCTGACCGACCGCGTCGAGGTCAAACAGGTCGTCCAACGCCTCACTCCTTGCCGGATGCCAGCTTTCCTACGGCCCGCACGACCTGGCTCCCGCCACCGGGAACCGGAGATCCGGTCCGTGGCCACATACTTCCCGATTCGGGCCCGGCACGCGGCCGTGCCCGAAGGGGAACTCACCGGGGCCGCCTTTCGCGAGGGTTTCATTACCCTCACGTCACCCTCTGTTAGATGTTAGAACGTTTATGTGACGAAAAACCGGCGCAGAAAGCGACGACACGCACTCCTGGGTACGGCGGTGCTGGCGACCTGTATGGCCGCCCCGGTGACGGCGGGAACCGTCGAGGCATCCGCCGACGTCCGGAACTCCCCCGACCGATGCCTGGAAGCCGGTCCGAACGAGGCCCTCGTCGGGTTCTCGGCGGCGGCGTGCGACGAGGCGGGCGTCACCCCTCAGGGAAACGGCGTCTCGCCTCCCGGAAGCACCCTGGGCAACGAGACCGCAGACGACGAGCATGAGGGCGGGGGCGGGGGCGGGGGCGAGGAGAAGTCCACGGCGCAGGCACCTCCGGCACCTCCGGGCGCCGCCTCCACGACTCAGGTTCCGAGTCAGGCTTCCGCCCCCGTAACCGGGAGCGCACCGGAGATCGCGACCACGCCGGAGCCTTCCCCCGCCCCCGCCGCGTCGCCCGAGACCGGGACGGGGCTCGGGGACCAGGCCGAGGGCGGAGCGAAGGCGAAGACCGGAGCCGAGAGCGCGCCCGGGACCGGCGCCGAAGTCGGCGCCCAGACAGGAACAGGAGCGGGGACGGGAGTCGAGCTTGACGTTCAGGCAGGTCCCGAGACCGAGGTCGGGGTCGGGGTCACGATCGGGACCGGAGATGGAGTCGGGGCGGATACGGGAGCGGAGGCGGGGACCGGAACAGAGGCGGGAATCGAAGCGGAGGCAGGAATCGGAACAGCGGCGGGAGTCGGGGCAGAGGTGGGGGTCGGGGTCCGGGTCGAGGGGGACGGTTCCTCTCGTTGCCGGAACGGCGTGCTGGGCTCGCTACTCGGCCTGTCGAGGCACTGCGGCCCGGTTTCCGTGACCGTGAAACCTCTTTCCTGCCTCGGCATCATCTCGGTGCTGCTGGGCTCCGACTCCTCGTGTCACGAACCGGATCCCAGCACCACGGGAACGGCGACGCCCACCCCTGCCCCGCCGCCCAGCCCGGCTCCCACGCCCACCCTTACCCCCACTCCGACACAGACGCCGGAGCCCCCGCAGACGCCCGAGCCGGAACCCTCGTCTCCGACACCCCCGACGCCCACTCCCCAACCCCCGACACCGACACCCACACCCACACCCACACCGACGTCCACACCGACATCCACGGCCCCGCCTCCCGCGACTCCCGAGCCGCCCGCTCCCACCCCGCCCGTCGTCCGGCCCGTGCCACCACCACTGCCCGCGGCGACCCAGCCCGTGGTCATCGCGCTGCCGAGCCCGTCCCGGTCGCCCAGCCCGTCCCCGTCCCTCACACCGTCTCCGACGCCGTCAGGCTCGTCCCTCGCCGCGCGCGGGCAGCGGATCCTGGACCGCTTCGCCGAGCGGCGTCAAGGAACCGACCGCAGGCTGGTCATCCTGGTGCTCTTCACCGGGGTGATCTCGGTCACCGTGATCACCATGCTCAGCCGCAAAGCACGCAGATAGCACTCGTTCAGTCCTTAACGGCTTCACGCGAAAGTTAATAAGCCCAGAAAAGCACTCAACTCGGGAAAATCGTTCAGCCGCGAGAGTGCGCGGCCGATGCCGGAACGCGACAAGGCCCGATGGCGGGAATCCGCCACCGGGCCTTGTCGCGCGGGTTCGAGAGGAGCGCTCAGCCCGCGGGGAACCTCAGGGGGAACCGGGCGTCGATCTGGTCGTACTGCTGTTGCACGGCCACGAAGTCGTCGGGCCCGACCGCGGCGAGGCCGTTGAACGGGTGGCTGATCAGCACGATGAAGCCGATCCCGATGACGACCACGCTCACCCTGACCAGGTCACCGACGATCGACGCGCCCGTCGGCCTGGTCCCGACCGTCCAGGGAAGCACGACGACCAGCAGCCCGGAGATGAGCATCGAGATCACGAAGATGCTCTCAAGACCGGTGTCCGCGTCCTTCGCCCGCACCGAACGGGCGTGGGCGACCTCGGAGACGTGGCTGACGGCGTCCTGCTGAAGGGCCTTGCTCTCGTCGTCGGCCGGCCTGAGCCTGATCACCTCGGCGCGCATGTCCTCGAGCACTTTCGCGGGCACCGGGGACATCCGGCCTCGGGCCATGAGCGGCCAGTCGAGGGAGACGCTCTTGGCGGAGTAGTCGCGGATCCTGGCCCGCAGCGGCCCTCCCTCGGGGATCGGTGCGACCGACCAGTACATCTCGCTGAGCGTCTCCGTCTCGGCCTGGGCATCGGTCTGCGCGGTCGAGATCGCATCCCGGCAGAGCACCACGGCATAGGCCAGGACCAGCAGGTAGACGGCGAGGGCGAGGTTGGCGGCGAAGTCGACCGACGTGGAGCCGTGGTCCTCTCCCTCGCGGCCCTTCCGTCTGAGTACGAGAAGCGCGATCAGCGTGATCGCGACGGCGACTACCACCAGCACGCTTATCCAGCCCATGAGACTCCCTCGGATCGGCCATGAAACTAACTACCGAGGGTAATCTCTTCATTACGCAAATGTCCGCGGTTTCGTCCACAGTTCCGGGAGTTCGCGAATCACTCGCGCAGTTCGTGGACCCCCGCGATGAAATCCCTGGCGATGCCGCGCAGGCCCGGCAGGTGGGAGAGCCCGACCAGCCTGTCGACCAGCGGCACGACCAGCTCGATGAACCTGTGGGTACGGCTGCATCCCTCGGAGGAGTCGTGCACCCAGAACAGCACGACCCCCATCGACATGAGCCAGAGCAGTTCGGGCAGTTCCGCCCTAAGCTCGGCGTCCATCCGGTCGGTCGACCCCTCGACCACTCTCCGGTAGAGCGCGATCGAGGCGTCCCTGGCGGGCGAGGACTCGGCGCTGAACGGGCTGAGCGGGTTGCTCGGCTCCGCCGCGTGCTTGAAGAACTTCACCGCGAACTCGTGGTACGGCTCGGAGACCCGTACCCACTCCCGCAGCACGCCGCCCAGGCGCACGGCGAAGGAGGTCTCGATGGCCAGCAGTTTCTTACACGCGGCCTCGTGCTCGGCCTGCGCCCGGTCGTAGTACGCCTGGACGAGGACCTCCTTCGAGGCGAAGTAGTAGTAGGCGTTCCCGACGGAGACCCCCGCCTCTGCGGCGATGGCTCGCATCGTGGTGGCCTCGTATCCGCGTTCGCGAAACAGCCTCAACGCCGTCTCCACGATGATTTCGCGGGTCTTGTCTGATCCTCGGCTTCTCTGGGTCGGCTCGGCCACGTTCGTCACTGTACGACCCCTAACGCGGTTAGGTCAGCGAGGCGCACGATGATCGCCATCACACAGCAAATTTCATCCTGATCCAGGGGTCGTGGCTGTTCCGATGTGGGATTGATCCTTCTTGTGGAAGGGCTCCCGCGACAAGGGATAAAAAATGGGGAAACGTCCCTGTAGACGGAGAGCGACCCGGCTTACAGCGGGAGCACTTCTGGCTCTGCAGATCTCGTTCATCGCGCTGGCCGCGGACGGCAACGCCGCGACCGACACCGCGAACTCGCCGGTCGCCGTCACCGTCGTGGACCCGCCCGTGGCGGCCGGACCCCCGGCACCGCGCGCCGTCGGCGGAATGTACGACGTGGGTGTCCTGGAGACCGCCAAGCGCTACACCCGGGATCTGTACCGGCAGGCAACCGCGCTGCGCGAGGCCACGGCGGCGCACGGCGCGCGGATATGGGCGGAGACAGCGAGCGAGACGCGGGGGCAGGAGGGGCTGAGCCCCGCGCAGGCGCAGGAGGGGCTGACCAGGCAGGAGGAGCTGAGCGGAACGCAGGCGCAGCGGGAGCTGAGCGAGGCGCAGACGCAGACGCAGACGCAGACGCAGACGCAGACGCAGACGCAGACGCAGACGCAGCGGGAGCTGAGCGAGGCGCGTGAGGGCGCGGAGCGCCGCCTGCCACTGGTACGGCTCGGTCACGTGCAGGCGGCGCAGCGCCTGAAGCGGGCCGGTCTCAGCTGGAAGTCCTCAGGCGGGTGCACCAACCGCAAGGTGGGCCAGTGCACCTCGCTCGAGGCCGTCAGGACGGCGACCGTGGACAGGGTGATCGACCTGAAGCACAGGAGCGGATGCCCCGTCGTGATCACCGGAGGCACCGAGGTCGGCCATGCCCCGGGCCCGTACAGCCACCACGAGGGCTACAAGCTGGACATCAGGCCCAACCGCTGCATCAGCGGCTACATCAAGCGCGAGTATTCCTATCAGCGGGTCCGTGGCGACGGAGCGCCTCTCTACGGGGACTCGGAGACCGTCTACGCCAGGGAGTCCAACCACTGGGACATCCTCTTCCGCTGACGCCCGCGAGTCCTCGACACCCGCGAACTCTTAACCACCCGCGGGCCCTTGACGCCCGCGAATCCTTGACCACCCGCAGGCTCTTGACGTCCGCGAATCCTTGACCACCCGCGAGCCTTTGACGTCCGTGAATCCTTGACCACCCGCGAGCCTTTGACGTCCGTGAGCCCCGCCGACGGCGTGAGGACCGCGGGTGTCCAACGGCCCGCCCGGTCCGGCCCGTCTCCGTCGCCGAAGCGCGGCCCCCGTTCACGCGTCGGCGCGCCCGACCGGGTGAGGTCAAACGTCCCCGGGCGGCCCGCCCCCCCGCCCCCCCCCCGCCCGCCGGCCCCCCCGGTGGCCGGG
>NZ_JBFBCE010000111.1:0-29380 GCF_040689595.1 Streptosporangium sp. NPDC051023
GGACCTTAGACAAGTCCGACCCTCCCAGTTCAAGGGCACTTTTCTCATGTAAACGATCAAGTTCTCCGAAACTCACCGCGAAAGCTCGAGGCTAGCAGTTCGGCGACGGAGTTTGGGTCGTTGAGGGAGGCGTGTGCGGCGGGAGAGCGGGCCAGTAGCACAGCGACCTGGTCATCTGCCTCCATCTCGCGTAAGGCGTCTAGCAGTTCGGCGACGGAGTTTGGGTCGTTGAGGGAGGCGTGTGCGGCGGGAGAGCGGGCCAGTAGCACAGCGACCTGGTCGTCTACCTTCATCTCGCGTAGAACGCCCAGCAACTCGGTAATGAAGAACGCGTTGTCGAGAGGGACATGTGCGACGGCTCGTTGGCTCAGCACGATGACTTGTTCATCGGCTCCATTCCGGTCTAGGGCCTCTAGCAGTTCGGCGACGGAGTCTGGGTCGTTGAGGGAGACACGCGTGGCAGGGGAGCGGGCCAGCAGCATGGTGGCCTGTTCGTCGGCTTTCGTTCGGCGTAGGGCCCCTAGCAGTTCAGCGACGGCATAAGGGTTGTCGAGGGAGGCGTGTGTGGCGGGGGAGCGGGCCAGCAGCACAGCGACCTGGTCGTGGGCTCCTGCCTGGCGTAGGGCATCCAGCAGTATGGCGACGGAGAGTGGGTCGTTGAGGGAGGCGTGTGTGGCGGGGGAGCGGGCCAGCAGCACAGCGACCTGGTCGTGGGCTCCTGCCTGGCGTAGGGCATCCAGCAGTTCGGCGACGGCATAGGGGTCATTGAGGAAAACGTGCGCGGCGGCTCGCTGGGCTAGCGCGGTGACCTGCTCGTCGGCCCCCGCTCGGCGTAGAGCGCCCACCAACATGGCGACGGAGGCAGGGGCATTGAGACAGGTGCGCGCGACTGTCCATGCGGCAGGGCGATGGTCGGCAGGGTGCACGTTACGCAAAATGCCAACCAGCCGAAGAGCGGCATACCCATCGTTGGGAACAGCGCGTTTGTAAAGTCGAGCGGCCTCGAGTAACAGGCTTCGCTCCTCGGCCGCATTGCCCAAAGTAGTCAGATCTCCGGAGTGAGCATATGTGGCTACCGCGTCCCAGAACTCTCCAGGTGGGAGCGAGTCGTGGCGATGGCGGCGACCATGCTGATCTAGGTAGTCGGCCAGCCGATACAGCGGCCCGCCTGCTGCTGCGTCTCCCCGGCTGGCGGCCGGGGGAGCGCCAAGACCGGTGTGGGGGCGGCCGCGGCGGGGACGCAGCCGGGTTACCGGCCCCAGCACGCCCTTGCACGGGGCGGCGGTGTAGGCCAGCGCCTGCTCCAGCCAGTCCTCGCCTGCGAGGTTCCACTCGGTGTCGCTCAAATAGCCCGGGGCGGCGGTCTCCAGCAGCGCATGCGGCAGGCCCAGGCGATGACCTAGGCGGCGGGCGTCCATCGCCACCTCGATCACCGCCCGTGCCACCGGTGGGGCGTTGCGGTAGCGGGCCAGCAGCTCGGCCACCCCGGCCAGATACTGGGTGACCTCCCCGTCGGAGGCGTTGGCCAATGCCTTGCCCAACCGCGGATCAACAGCCGCAGCCTGGCGTAGCGCCTCCTGGGAGGCACCGATGAACCCGGACTCCACAGGGATGTCGCCACCAGTCAGCAGGAGGCGGGCCTGAGCATGTCGATCTGGAGCCCCTGCCGTACGGGTGAGGTCGTCCCAGTACTGCGGCCACAGCGTGCCCAGCACCAGCACCGGCGCCCGTCCCGGATCGGCCAACAAGGTACGCAGCGCGGCCGCGACGCGCTCGCCGAGGTCACCGGGGACATCCAGCAGATACAACTGGAGCTCGTTCAGCCACACCACGGTGCGCGGCCCCACTCGCTTCAAATCGGCCAGCGCGGCCTCGGGCCGGGTCGGGTCGAACGGGTGCCACAGCCGCCACTCGCCCTGTTCACGCAGCGCGGCCAGGGCTTCCCAGCAGGCGCGGGTCTTGCCGGTGGAGGAAGTACCGACCAGCACCGCCATCGCACTGACCCCACCTGCGGCCCGGGCCACCACGCGGGCCAGGTGCTCGTCATGAGCGCGGGGTACGTACGGCGGCAGCACCGGTAACGTCTCAGTGCCCGGCACGTCGACCTCGATGGGACGATGCACCTCCAGCAGGAACGGGTCGGCCACCTGCTCCAACGGCCGTCCCGGCTCCGCATCCGCCGATGCGGCGGGCGCCAAGGTGCGTTGCGCGTCACGGTCGGTACGCAGCCGCTGATCCCACACCACGCCGGTAGAAGGCTTCTCCCCCGCCCAGCCGGCCAGCACCTCGCCGACCGCGACGAGCTGATCCAGGTCGCGCGGCAGAGCGGCGCCGGTCGCCCAGGAGCTCATCGTAGTCTCCGGCACCTGAGCGGCCTTCGCCAACTGCTTTTGCGTGATCGTGCGGCCGTCGGCGGCGGCGCGGTGAGCGGCCTGCTCCCACAACCGGGCCAGCTCGGCCAGCACCACCGACCGGGCGTACTTCCCCGTGAGCGGACGAAACGGGCCGGTCACCCCTGCTCCCTTTGCTACGGCTCGCTACGGCGCGATCCGGCCCGCACGAATCCGGACCACTCCCTGGCCAGGAGCGTAACCACCACGCCACGATCCGGATCCGGAAACCGTCGGATTCATCCGGCGCAAGGGTGCCAATGGGACATGTTCGGGTCGCCCGGCCCGGGCGCCACTCCCCCGGGAAAGGACCCTTCCGGTGAAGCTTTCCGCCACCACCCGCCGTACCGCCCGCCGCCTCCGCCAGACCGTGGTGTTCGCCGCCGCGCGCGGCGCCGCCACCGCCGCCGGCTCGGCCCTGGTCGGCCTGATCGTCTGGTGGTTCACCCAGCACTGACCGCCAGAGCCCGGCCTCCGGGCCGTCCCTCCTCCGGGACGGACGCCGGGCGTCGGGTCTCGGCGTCGGCGGGTGCGTGCCGGGGCGTGGTGGTTCCCGTCGGGCCGCTCCGGTCCTCGATCACAAGGATTCTGGGTTGCGATAACATGCCTTATCGCAACCCAGAATCCATGATCGGCCAACTCTGCGGAGGACCGGTGCTCGTTCCCCTCACCCCCGAACCGGACCCCGGGCCGGAACCTGGTCCGGATCCGCTCGCCGGGACCGTGCTGCCCGCCCGGCCTCCCGGCGGGTACGCCGCGCCCGTCGCGGCCGCCGTCCCGGACGAGAGCCCCGGAGGCGACGTCGAGCGGGCGCTATCGCCTGCGGCGCGGGCCCGGGTCGCCGACGGGTTCGCCGCCACCACCGGCCGCGCCTACGCCCGCGACTGGAGCGCCTTCACCGCCTGGTGCGCCACGCACGGGCGCACGCCGCTGCTGGCCACCGCCGAGACGCTGGCCGAGTACGTCACCCACCTGTCCGCCACCCCGACCCGCAAGGGCACGCTGCCCGCGCCGTCGACCGTGGAGCGGGCGCTGGCCTGCATCCAGTCCCGGCACAAGCTCGCCGGAACCACCGCCGACGCCCGCCCGGCCCGGCTGGCCTTGCGCGCCTACCGCCGCCAGTGCGCCGACGCCGGCCAGCGCGCCCGCAAGGCGCCCCCGGCCGAACTCGAGGCGCTGCGCACGATGCTGGACGCCACCGCGCCCGGCACCCTAGCCGGGCTGCGGGATCGCGCCGCCCTGGTGCTGGGGTTCGCGCTGATGGGCCGCCGCAGCGAGCTGGCCGCGCTGAATATCGGCGACGTCGCGCTCACCGGCGACGGGCTGGAGGTGTTCATCGGCCGGTCCAAGACCGACCAGGACGCGCTCGGTGAGACCGTGCCGCTGCCGTACGGGTCGCACGCCGAGACCTGCCCGGTGCGGGTGGTGCAGGCGTGGATCGCCGCGCTGGCCGAGCGCGGCGTGGTCGCGGGGCCGTTGCTGCGCGGCGTCGACCGGCACGGCCGTCTGACCGGAGCACAAGGTGCGGCGGGCAAGGCGGTGGTACGGATGAGCGGGCACGGGCTGAACCTGCTGGTGCGCCGCGCCGCCGTGCGGGCCGGGCTGCCCGGCGCTGAGACGTTCAGTGCGCACTCGCTGCGCGCCGGCGGCGCCACTGCGGCGGCCAAGGCCGGGGCGCCGGTGTCGGCGATCGCCCGGCACGGACGGTGGTCGGAGAAGTCTCCGGTGGTGCACGGCTACATCCGCACCGCCGACAAATGGCGCGACAACCCGATGCGCGGCGTGGGCCTGTGACCCCGTCGGAACTTCCGAGGGCCGCTGCCGACCGGTAGGCCTAACCCGTGACTGATCACGAACCGCGACCGTGATCAGTCACGGAGCTCGTGATCAGTCACGGAGCTACTTGGCAGCTGAGGACACGTTCAGGAGAAGGCCCCCTCCTTGGAGGGCTACTCGCTTGAAGACCACCATTCCGGCTGGAAACCAGGGAGCTCGTCCGGGGATCCCCATTCCAACTGATAGTCGGGATGGTCGAGGTACCGTGTGGCGAGCCCCAACAAGGTCAGCAGGTCTTCAGGAGTTCGATCGCTGCTGGAGATGCGGTCGACGATCCCTCGTCTGGCCTTGACGTCGCCGAGCATGTCAGCAGCTATCCGCTTGAGGCGTCGAGATGGACTTCGCCATTTCTGTTCGTCTTCATCAATACGGGCACGTAGGAAATCGATCAAGGTGTCCGTAACGTCTCTGATGTTCATGATGACATCATTCCTGGTGCACCCCATCCTGACAGCCGGCCTCCGAGTCCCTGCCCTCATTCGCCCGTGTCATCTCGCCGGGCGGCGCGAACGGGTTCAGCACCAGGCAGCCGCGAGTGTGCGATGTGCTGGGTCTCGGTTTCATCTCACTCCCGATGCGAGACGCGGACGAGCGTCTCGTCGCTGGTGGCTTCGGTACGGCGCACGATGGAGGCTGAGTGCAGAAAATAGTGGTAGAGGGTTGATCTTGATATCGAGGTGATGAGGGCTTGAGGAGGTGGCCGAGGTGGTCCAGGTACGCCACTCGTGGCGGCAGATGACGGAGGCCTTCCACGTGTGCGTCTCACATGAACGGTCGGCGTCGGCACCCGCCGCAGGGCTCATTGTCGATCGTTACGGGGATGGGGGAGACCGGTGGGTCTCCCCCAGGCGTCGTCGTCTCACCGGATGACCTGCGCCCGCCTTCCTAGACTGCTCAGGGACGCGTCGTGATGTTTTACTTCACGGGTTTGCCCTTCCGGTTGGTTATGCCTGCCTGATAAAGAGCGTTCTGTTGTTTCTGGTCGAGGTCCTTCCAGGTTCGCACGTGGCCGTGCCACAGATCGCCGCCCTGCTTGGACGGGTTGAAGGAGACAAACTGCCCCGTGCTCGGATCGTAGGCCACCCTGTTTTGGGTCGTCACGCCAATGGACATCTCAAGTGCGTATTGAGGGGACGTCGGCAACTTGCCGATGCGGCCCTTGGAGTTCGGGGTGTGTTTGTCATACGCGAAGTCGAACTTGAGGCCATACCCAGGCTTGCTGAAGCGCATTAGCTTTATGAAGGCGGACCCACCCGTCACCAGCCCTCTGCTGCTCTCGAAGGTGACGTTATGCTCTCCTGCCACCTCGGTGTGGGCCATGACCACCTGGGTGTACCAGGCGCTTCCGCAGGCCGTGACACCGATGTGCTGGCACACATTCATGGCGAGGGCGAGCTCTTGTTGGACCATCCACCAGGCGGGCATCTTCTTCTTGTTGTACAGGTATTTATCGTAGAGCTCGTCCCATTCCTTTTTGAACTTGTCCATGTCGGCATCCCTGGGGAGGACGACCGCTCCTGAGACGCCCAGCGTGCGCTCTTTCCTGATCTGCTCAGGGCTCTTCTTGGCCCACTGTTTGCCGGACCAGTAATGGTCGACGAAGAAGAGTCGGCACTCTTTGCTCGCCCAGTCCTTCGCACACGGGGCGGGGGCGGGCGGCCCGGTGTCGGGATCTAGGGAGAAAACGCCCCCCGCGGCCAGGGGGACCTTTCCGGTCAGGCTCGCCCAGAAGAAGTCGAGCTGGTCGTAGGACGCCGACGGGTCGTATCCCAGCATGAACGCGGTCTGTGCCCCGACGCTGGCTTCCCAGAAGTCCTTCGGCGCCGGCCTGCCGGTCGGCGTGACGCCCAGCCGCTTGGCTTCCTTGTTCGGGAAGAGCGGGAGGGTCCAACCCAGCCCGTCCATTTCTACATTGATCCGACCACCGGGGGTGGTGGGCTCTGGATCGTAGCCCGAGATGATTTGGATCGACCCGAACTGCGGCACGCCGGAATCCAGGTAGGCGTTATGTGTGACGACCGCGCCGGTTGATATGTCGCGCGAGGCATGGCCGGTGGGGTCGATATTGGTCAGCGGGGCGGCGTTGGCATAGGTGTAGCGGTTGGCTCGGACGGACGGGTCAGGGGTGAGGGTGGCGGTGTCGCGAGAGGTGAAGGCGCCGGTGCCAGGCTGATACCAGCGGGCACTCATGTTGACCTTGCCGGTGTCGGCGTCGGTGTACTCACCCTGGTAGCCCAGCGCGCGGGTGGCGCCGGTACGGTGAGTGACCTGGCCGAACGGGTCGAAGGCCGCCGAGTCGACCAGCGCGGTGCCGGAGAAGGTGCCCACCAGGTCGCCGTGCAGGTCGGTCATCGTGGCCAGGGCGGTGGTGCCGCCCTCCTGCAGACCCAGTAGACCCCCGAAGGGGTCGCGGCCGTACTTGGCCTGGACGGCTCCGGCGCCGTCGGTGACGACGGCGATGTCGTTGGTCAGGCCGGAGTAGACGTAGCGCTGCTGGTCGACTCCCTTGGTGCGGGAGGTGGTCCGGCCCAGGGCGTCGTAGCCGTAGGTGACGTCGCCGTCGGTGATGAGCCGGTCGAAGGCGTCGAAGGCCAGGTTGCGGGCCACGCCCGCCTTGGTCTCGGTCGCCGTCGTGCCGCGCGGGGTGTAGGTGTAGTCGGTGCCGTCGCCGGAGGTCAGCCGGTTGCGTTCGTCGTAGGTGTAGGTCTTGGACCCGGCACCGGTGCGGTTGCCGGCGTCGTCCCAGGTGTAGGCGGTGGTGCCGCCGGGGGCGGTCCAAGAGGTTAGGCGTCCGGAACGGTCGTAGGCATAGGTGTGGGCACCGGCGCCCGCGGTGCCGACGGTGGTCTTGGAGGTGAGGCTGTCGTCCTTGTTCCACCCGTAGGCGATCTTCGCGATCTGGGTGCCGGAGCTGTTCTTCACCGTGTGGGTGGCGACGCGGTCGACGGCGTCGTAGGTGTAGGTCTGGCTGCCGACGGGGCCGGCGGAGGTCTGGCTGGTGAGGCGGTCGGCGTTGTCGTAGCCGTAGGTCCAGGTGCGGCCGGTGACCGGGTCGCCGGCGGTGGCCAGCCGGCCGGCGTTGTCGTAGGTGTAGTTCGCGGTGCCGGTCGGGTCGACGCGCTGGGTGGGGTTGCCCAGGTTGTCGTAGGCGTAGGTGGCGATCTGGGTGCCGGCCTTGGAGATCTTGGTTAGTAGGCTGCGGTCGTTGTATTCCAGGGTGTAGTCGCCGATCGCGGTGGTCCGGCCGGCCTGGTCGTAGGTGAGATCGCGGTCGGGGGTGGTGACCGAGGCGCCGGTGCCGGTCTGCTTGGTGACCCGGTTCAGCTGGTCATAGGTGCGGTTGATCTGCACCCCGCCCGGCTGCAGGCTGGCCACCGGGTTACCGGCGGCGTCGTAGACGGTGGTCCAGGTGCGGTCTGCCGCGTTGGGGTGGGCGGTGGTGGACGGCTCGATCACCGACTCGGCTAGGCCGAGATTGTTGTAGGTGGTCCAGGTAGCATTGCCGCGGCCGTCGGTGAGGCGGGTGGGGGCGCCGTTGGCGTCGTAGCCGAACGTGGTGGTGATCGTCTTGGTGGCGGTGACCGGCTCGATCAGCGAGGTCACCCGGTCCAGGGCGTCGAAGGTCCGGGTAGTGAGGTAGCCCTCGCCGGAGGTGGTGCTGGTCGGGTTGCCCGCCAGGTCGTACCCTAGGCCGAGCGTGCGGACGGTCGCTCCGGTGCTATTCAGGTTCTTAACCGAGGTCTTGCGTCCAGCCAGGTCGTATTCGGCCTCGGTGGCGTTGCCGAGCGGGTCGGTGACCTTGGCCTGGCGGCCCTGGAAGTCGTAGCCGACGGCGATGGTGTGGTTGAGCGGGTCGGTGGTCGCGGTGACCTCTCCGGCGGCGTTGACTGCGAAGGTCGTGGTCTTATTGCCCGGTTCCACGGCCTTGGCGAGGTAACCTGCGTTGTCGTAGGTCAACGTCGTGGTGAGTGCTGTGGTGGTGGGAACGCGTTCGATCTGCGTCTGGGTGATCTTCCGGCCCAGGTCGTCGTAGGTGGCCTCGGCGCGGGCGCCGGACGGGTTGACGACCGCGAGTTGCTCACCCAGCAGGTCGTATTCCGTCACCCATACGCCGCCGGGCCCGGAGGGAGCGGGGTCGGTCACCTTGACCGGGCGTCCCAGGGCGTCGTACTGCGTGGTGGTGACGTATCCGCGCTGGTCGGTGGTCTGGGTCCTGCGCCCGGCCGCGTCGTAGACGAAGCCGACCGTCGGGGTGACCGCGGATCCGCCCGGCGGGGTGTAGGCGGGGGCGGTGGTCGAGATCAGACGGCTTGCCTTGTCGAACCCCCAGGTGACGGTCCGGCCTTCAGCGTCGGTGACCTGAGTGCGCTGGCCCGCGGTGTCGTAGCCGTACTTCTCTGTAGGCCTAGCGTTGACGGCGGTGACGCCGTTCTTCTCGATTGTCACCTGCGGCGCCTTGGTCTCCACCAGTTGCCCGGCGACGTCGTAGCGCAGCGTGGTGGTGAAGTCGGCCGCCGTGGCGCCGGAGGCGTTGCCCCGAGGGTCGACGGTGAGGGTCAGCAGGCCCCGGTCGTCGTAGGCGTTGGTGGTCACCAGGTCGACGGTGCCGTTCTCCACCGTTTCCCGGGTCACCTGGCCCAGCGTGTTGTACTGGTAGTCGGTGCTCTCCACGCGGGTGCTGCCCGCGCCGGTGAAGGCCGTGCGGGTGACGTTGCCGACCGCGTCGTAGGTGAAGGCGGTCTTGCGGTTGAGTGTGGCCGGGGCCAGTGTGGTGGAGGTCAGGCGCCCTGCAGCGTCGTAGACGTAGTCGCTGGCCGCCTTGCCGTCGCCGGTGATCCGCTGGATGAGGTTGCCCGCTGGGTCGTACTCGTCGGCCTGCAGAGTCACGTTGTCTGGGGTGGTCAAACCGTTGAGTCGGGCGTCGTCGGCGACGATCTCCGACAGTTGGTTGTCCTGCCAGTAGGTGTAGGTTTTTTTGCGGCCCATCGCGTCGATCTGCCCGGCCAGACGACCGCCGGGGTCGTAGGAGAACGACTCCAGCACCACGTCGGCGGCGGTGGTCGGGCTGACCGGGCTGCCCGTCCAGTTCTTCAGCGTCCTGGACGCGGGCTCACCGCGCTTGGTGTAGGCGAACGTCGTCACCGTGCCCAGCGGGTCGGTCGCCGACGCCTGCAGGCCGGTGACGTCCCAGGTGGAGCTGTTCACACCGCCCTCGGGGTCGGTGACGGTCGCCACCCGGCCGTGCGTGTCGTAGGTGTAGGTGTAGGTGCGTGTCGGATCGCCGCCGGTCAGGTCACTGAGGGACTCGGTGAGCTTGAAGCCGTCGGAGTCGTAGGTGTGGTGTGGGTGACGTTGGTGACCTCGTTCTCCACTCCCGGTGCGGTCTGGGTGAGCACCCGGCCGAGGTTGTCATAGGTGAAGGCCGTGGTGACCCCGGAAGGGTGCGCGGCCGACGCCTCGGTGCGGGAGGTGATCCGGCCCACCGCGTCCCGGATGGAAGTGACGACCAGTCCGGCGGGCGTGGTCTGTTCAGCGATGTCTCCGGCCGCGTTGTAGCGGTAGGTCGTCTCCTCGTTCTTGGCGTTCTTCTGCGACTTCAGCAGTCCGGCCGGGGTGGTGCCGCCACCGACCGCAGGCTCGGTGCCGTCGGTATAGGTGTAGTTTTCGGAACGGCCCGATGGGAAGTCTGGAGTGGCCGGGGTGGTGACCTTGGACACCTCGCCGTAGGTGGTGTACTCGGTCGTGGTGCGGTAGGTGTTGTCAGTCTCCGATGCCGACCGGCCGTCCCGGTTGGCGATCACCCGGTCATTGCGCGGATCGAAGGGGTCGGAGGTGTTCAGGTAGTACTTCCAGAACTCGATCGCGCACTCGCTCGGGGCCCGGCAGTACTTGCGGGCGATCAGGTTGCCGCGCTCGTCGTAGTAGACGTCGTTGGCGATGTCATTGCGGTCAATGATCTTCGACAGCGAGCCCGTCAGGTTGTACTCGTACCAGGTAGTGCGGTCCAGCTGGTCGGTCTCGCCCAGGAGGCGGTAACCGCGTTCAGAGTCGTAGAGGTACTTCAATGTCTCGTTCTTCGGGTCGGTGACGACGACCTCGGCTGCGCTGGAGTACGGGTCGAAGGTCTTGACGCCGAGCTGCCAGGTGCCGCCGTTGCGATCGGTATGCGTCTTGAGCCGGTCGGTGGCCGCGTCGTAGGTGTTGGACGCCCACACCCGCCCCGACGGCAACGTCACGGTGGTCAGCTTGTTCGGCACCTGCAGCCTGGCGCCGTAGTGGCGGGCCACCTCGGCCGCGGTCAGCGGCTTGTCGTACAGCGCGACCTCGTCGATCACTCCCTTGAACGGGAACGCCGCCCGCGGCGTGGGCACCGCCGGAGAGACGGCCGGGTCGGCCACGCCGTTGCCGACCGTGGCGCTGGTGCGCCAGGCGGGCAGGGTGCCGGTGACGGTGCCGACCTGCACCCCGTCGAGGTAGAGGGTCTGAGCGGTGCCGGCGGCGGTCAGCACCACGTGGTGCCAGGCGTCGTCGTTGACCGTCCCGGTCGTGGTGATCGGGGCGGCGACGGCCGACAGGGAGCCGCGCAGTTTGCCGTCGGTGCCCACATACAGCATCGGCCCCCACGGGATCCCGCCGGTCTCCTGGGTGCCGGCCGCGACCAGCACACCGGACTGGCCGGTCTTGAACCAGGTCTCCACCGAGACCTGGTCGCCCAGCTGGCCGACGACGTTGGCCGGCAGCTTCAGCGACGAGCCGGTGGTGAACTCCACCGCCGTGTCGGTGCTCCCGGCCAGCGCACCCGGCTTGCCGTGGGTGACGCCCTGGTAGGTGGCCTCCCCGGCGGTGCCGAGGTCGGCCGCGGTGGTGCCGGAGGCCTCGCCCAGGCGCCAGTAGCCGTAGGGGTCGGCGTCCAGCACATCGCTGCGATAGCGCGAGCCGCTGCCGTAGCCGTAGGTGGTGCAGTTCGGCGCGGCGACCGGGGCGCACACCCCGGTCAGCTTGTCGCCGTCGTAGAAGTAGGTCCAGGTGATCGGGGTGCCGCCGACCAGATCGCTGAACACCGACGTCACATGGTCGCCGGTCCAGGTGAACGACAGCGACCGGCCGCCGGGAGCGGTGGCCGTGGTGAGTTTGCCGCCGGTGCCGTAGGTGAGGGTCTGGGCACGGCCCCGGGCGTCGGTAACCGACGTCAACCGCCCCTGGGCGTCGAACAGGTAAGTGACAGCCGACTTGTCCATCAGCTTCCAGCCGCCGCCGGTGACGTCGGCCAGGGTGGCGAACATGCCCGGTGGCGGCTGATAGGAGCCGCCGGTCTTGGCGAAGCGCACCTGACGGCCGTCGGGGTAGGTGATCAACGCCGACACAGCCGAGCCGCGGGTCTCCTGCACCAGCTTCATGTCCCAGCGGGTCGACCAGCCCGCGCCGAAGATGCCGTCGGTGCGCGGGTCCAGGCTGTTGTAGGTACGCACCACCGACAACGGCGGACCCGCGCTGGGCACGGTCAGGTCGGTGAAGGTGGTGGTGTAGTTACCGGCCAGCTGGTTGAACTCCCGGCCTTCCACCTCGGAGGTGGCCAGCTGCGAGGTGAGCACCGGCTGGCGCACCCCGGTGACGAAGGTGCGGCTCTCCACCGTCGAGGCGGAGTTGGAGGTGTCGGTGATGGTGGCCTGCCACCAGTACTGTTTGCCCCAGGCCAGCTTGTTCGCCGGGACCGCCCAGGTACTCACCCCGACGGCCAGAGTGCCCGAGGAGGTGCAGCCGGTGCCGGTCATCGCCGGTACGTCGCAGACCTTGAAGGCGTAGCGCAGCGGCCCGGTGCCGGTGGTGATCTTCCCTTGCGCCCGCAGGGTCGGAGTGAGGGAGTCGACCAGCATCTCGTCGCGGGGGAAGGCGGCCAGCAGTTGCGGTTCCCCGGCCAGCAGCGCCGCGACCGGCTGCCCACCCGGAGCGTCCGCCTTCGCGCTCCCCTTGCCCAGCAGTTCCCTGAGTCGTTCCCTGCCTTCCTTGCCGGTGAAGCGCTTGTCGACCGGCACCGCGTTCTTGGGCGGCTCGGCATCGGCCTTCCAGCCCGTGCCGTCCGCCGTGGTGGTCGTCGCCTCAGTCGTGACCAAAGACGGAAACCCCTTGGCCGACCCGGTCAGCTGCTTGGGAGTGACCGGCTTCGGCGCCGAAATCCGCGCCATGTCAGCTACGGCGGCGCTGGGCAGAGCAGAAATCGACAATAATCCGGGGAGGGCCGCCAAAAGTGGGACAACCCTCCATCGAGTCGAATGTGGGCGTGACAAATTTCGGCGCATACGCCGTCACCCTCCGAACTCTCACTGCGCATGCCGACGGTCCGCGTCACGGCATCCCAAAGGAACCCCTTTATAAGGATGAGGTGGGCGGTTCGGGGCATACGACTCGGTAGACGCCCAGAAGGTATACATGGACCGTTCTAGCAAACAAGATCTACATAAGTAACAAATAAAACAAACGGGACATGAGGGTGACGATGATCACTCTTTCTGCGCTTGACAAGGTTGCTTCAGTGGTTCAGTACTGTGCAAACAGGGCCTGTCATTCCGAAAGAACGACAGGCCCTGAGCCGCTATACGGCTGCTCACTGATCTTTAATTCGTGATGTTCGATGATCATGTGAATGTGGTGGGTTGCTGCGGTATGCCCAGGTCATGCGGTATGCGCAAGGCGGTGGACTGACCGCCGCCCAACGAGCAAAGCGTGAACAGGTACGGCTGCACGCGGCCGAGCTGTTCGCCCGCGGCTACACCGACACCGAAGTCGCCAAAGAACTACGGGTCACGCGGATGTCGGCCAACCGGTGGCACCGGGCCTGGACCTGCGGTGGCGGCGCGGCCATGGCTTCCAAAGGACCGGCGTCGCTGCCGCGGCTGAGTGATGCGCAGTTCGCCCGGCTGGAGGCCGCGCTGCTACGGGGGCCGGCCGCGCACGGCTGGGACGACCAGTGCTGGACGTTGTCGCGTATCCGGCGGGTGATCGGCCGGATGTTTCGCCTGACCTACTCCCTGCCGGGGGTGTGGAAGCTGCTCAAGCGGCACGGCTGGTCGTGTCAGGTGTAAGCGGACATGAGGAAGCACTGGTCGGTGGACGCCTCTGTGCGGCTGGGCGGACATAGGGGTGCTGACTGGCGGACATCGAAAATGCTGATCGATGGCCTGGTAAATCTCTCGATCAAGCTCGTGTCAGATGATCGTTCTCCCCTGTCCTGTGGCTTGAGTGGCAGATGTGGATCTGTGCCGTTCAAGCTGATGAGAGGGGGCGCGGGTGACCAAGTCCGACCAGGAGCTGATGGAGATCTTCGCAGCCTACGACCTGACCAAGTGCGTCTGGTCGGCTGCGCAGCTGGTGGGATGCCACCACAAGACCGTCCAGCGATACGTGGCGATGCGCGAGACGGGCGGCGCCTCCTCCAAGCGGACGTCACGGCCGAAATCGATCGATCCGTTTCTGGCCAAGATCGAAGAGAAGGTCGAGCGGTCGGGCGGCAAGGTCCGGGCCGATGTGGTGCACAAGGACCTGGCCGCGATGGGCTTTCGCGGCTCGGAGAGAACCACCCGGCGAGCCGTGGCAGCGATCAAGGAATCGTGGCGGGCGGGTCAGCGACGCATCTACCGGCCCTGGATCCCCGAGCCGGGGATGTGGCTGCAGTGGGACTGGGGCGAGGGGCCACGCATCGCCGGACGCCGTACCCAGCTGTTCTGCGCCTGGCTGGCCTGGTCGAAGTTCCGGGTGGTGCTGCCGGCCTGGGACCAGACGCTGGGCTCGCTGACCGCCTGTCTGGACGCGGCGCTGCGGACCATCGGTGCAGCGCCCACGTATCTGCTAACCGACAACCCGCGCACGGTCACCGTCGAGCGCATCGCCAAGATCCCGGTCCGGCACCCGCAGATGGTCGAGCTCGGCCGCCACTACGGGTGCGTGGTGCACACCTGCGAGCCGTTCGATCCCGAATCCAAGGGCGGCGTGGAGAACACCGTGAAGATCGCCAAAGCCGATCTGGTGCCCACCACCACGAACCTGCGCTCCAGCTACGGCGGCTTCGCCGAGTTGGAAGACGCCTGCGCCCGCTGGGCCGAGCAGGTCAACCACCGGCTGCATCGAGCCACTCACCGTCTTCCCGCTCACATGCTGCAAGAGGAACTCGCCCACCTGCATCCGCTGCCCGCCGAACCTTATGCGCTGGCGTTGGGCGAGGAACGCCTGGTCGCAGAGGACCGCACCGTCCGCTGGGGCGATGTCCGCTACTCGGTGCCGCCTGGGCACGAGGGACGCAAAGTCTGGTGCCGGGTGCACGGCGAGGAACTGGTCATCGTCGGCCGGCGGGCGGGTGGCGGGCCGGGCGAGCAGCAGACCGGCGGCGCCGGCCTGGCCGAACTCTGGCGTCATCAGCTGTCGACTCCGGGCCGGCCCCGCATCGTCGAGGCGCACTATCCGGACCATCCCGGCGGCAACGGGCCCCGTCAGCCCAAACCGCGGCCACAGACCAAGGCCGAGGAGCGCTTTCTGGCCATCGGACCGGGTGCCGAGGCCTGGCTGATCGAAGCCGCGGCCACCGGCGTGGCCCGCATCCGCGCCAAGATGGCCCGCGCGATCGAACTCGCCTCGCTGGTGGGCGCTGAGCGCGTTGACGCCGCGCTCGGCCTGGCCGCCATCCACGGCCGCTTCGGCGAGAGTGATCTGGCTTCCATTTGCGACCACCTGGCCCGCAGCTCAGCTGCCGGTCCGACCTCCGTGGCCGATGAAAAGCACTCAGCCCAGCCCGGCACCGCCTCCTGGGCCGCCGTCCGCGGAGCACCCCAAGGCCGCAAGAACAGGGACTGACCAGGCCGCTGACATCAACCACCATGCCGACCTCGGCGGCCTGACCACCTCACAACACTCGGAGACTACACATGAGCGTTTCGCTGCCCAAGGCGCCACCCATCCCCGCTGAACTGGAAGCTCTGTTCACCCGGATGCGCTTCCTTACGCCCGCAAAGCCGCACCCGATGTGCTGGCCACCGCCCGCGCTCAGCGCTGGGATCCCGCCGAAGTGGTGCGGGTCCTGCTCGCCGAGGAGGTCGTCGGCCGCGACCACGCCACCCGCCGCAGCCGTCGCAAGAGCGCTAACCTGCCCAACGGCAAGACCTTCGACTCCTGGAAAAGCGAGCTGTCGTCCATCCCGCAGGCCACCCAGAACGCACTGCGCACCCTGGAATGGGTCAGCCGCCGCGAGAACTGCGTGATCTCCGGCCCGTCCGGCACCGGCAAGACCCACTTCATGGAAGCCCTCTGTCATCAGGCCATCGACGCCGACCTGCGCGTGTCCTGGTTCACCCTGGAAACCCTGGCCGTCACCATCGGCCGCGCCAAGGTCGACAGCAGCATCACCCGAACCATCGCCAGGATCTGCCGCTCCGACATCATCGTGGTCGACGACATCGGCCTGCTCCCGGTCAGCCACGACACCGCCGAAGCCTTCTACCGCCTTGTGGATGCCGCCTACGAACGCCGCAGCCTCGCCGTTACCAGCAACATCCATCCCTCTGGCTTCGACACGATCATGCCCAAGACCATGGCCACCGCCACCGTCGACCGCCTCATGCACCACGCCCACATGGTCGAGACCAGCGGCGAATCCCACCGCCTGGCCGAGGCCCTGGCCGGGAAGGGAGTTGTCCCCCTGACGTGATCGGCTAATGACCCCAACCGGCACTCACGGCCGTGACCATCCCCCCATCACGGCCACCTACCGGCATTTCCACTGACCGCGAGACCGCACTGTGGTGACCGCTCACCAGCGGATCATCTTGTCCGCCCACACGGCGGGGCGCTTTCGTGCTGTCTGGGGTCGGCGCGTAGGATCACCGCCGTACCACGACCACCCCGGGATCCATGTCCGACTACACGCCCCTGACGACCTGCTCGACCTCCAGCGCGCCTTCCTGAGGGCGAATGATCGGGCGAAGGAGATCACGGACCGGCTGCCGTCCTCTGGCGTGGATGGTGCTGCAGAAGGCCGCCAGGGGCTGACCGGGCGCGCCTCGCACTGGTTCCGGTGCCTGCGCATCCGCTGGGAAGTTCGCGACGACATCCACGAGGCCTTCCTCGGCCTCGGTTGCGCCTTGTTCTTAGCCGCGCTTGTCCAACCACCAGAGGTGGAGGGACCCATTGAAGTAGGCGGAGGATGTGCCGCCCACCGGCGCCCAGTTGCCCACCACCAGCTGTCGCTGGTTCTGACGGTCGATGTAGGCGATGTTGATGCGCTGTTCTCCGGTGCCAGTGGTGCAGGTGCTAGCGCCGTAGCCGCCCCATGTGTTCACGGTGCAGCTGTCGGGGATGGCGTGGGCCGGTGCGGCGGTGGTCAGCAGCAGGCCGACGGAGAGAAAGGCGGCGGTGGAGAGGGCTGCTGCTCGTTTCCTGGATTTCACGTGCACTTCCTCCGGTTATTCTCGAAAGTCGATCGCACGAACCTTGTTTAGGAAAGCTTCTTAAACGAAAGATACTTGCCCGAAGATCGGCGTCAAGAGGTGTCTCACCGACGACACGGGGCGCCGGTAAGACTCGCCTCACCAGGGGCAATGTAGAACGGCGGTCCTGCTCACGGCGGTTCTGGCTGTCGGAAAGCAAGCTTCCCGACAGTCAGAACCAGTCGTCGGAAAATCCAGCGTGGATGTGCTCTCCGCCCACCCCGCCCGACCGGTGAGCGGACAGCAGAAAGCCCCCGCTTGCCCTGGTGCTCGATCAGGATCGCGTTGGCCGCGGCATGGGTCTCACCGCGCACATAGTTCTGATCCACGTGCGAGAGCCGGCCACGGGTCAGCGCCTCATCCCCGGCCTTGATCACCGGCGTCAATCCGACGTTGCACGCCTCGCTGATCAACAGCGTCACCAGCGATGCCGGTAGATCGATCATGCGGGTAGAGATGTCGGCCAAGTGCACGTAGGCGTCCAGGAAGCCGGTCCAGGCGTGCACCTCCAGCAGCAGTTCCGGCAGGTCGATGCGCGGCAGCATCGCCTGGCAGGCGGCCCGTAGCCACGCCAGCGACTCGCTCTCACCCAGCGCGCCGAGCTTCTCCACCGACAGCCGGGCTCGTCAGCCCCCGGCGGGGGTCACCACCGAGACCAGCGCGTCCTCGCCCGCCTCCTCCAGCCGGGCGGCCATCTGCTTCCAGGCCGCGTCCAGGGCCAGGACCTTGCCGTTCAGGTGCTCCGCGACCGGGTCGGTGAGCGACAGGGAGGCCAGCACATCCTCGGCGATCGCCTCCCACTGCGCCCCGGCCAGCAGGTGCGCGCGCGGGTCGGCCCAGCGCAGCGACGGCGAGGCGAACACATCCCGGACCGTCAGGGCCTGCATCAGGTGCTCCAGCACGCACACGACGTACGCGTCACGATCCACCGCCCCCTGCGGCAAGTCCGGGTTGGCATACACGGCCCGCTTCCACGACGCGGTCACCAGCGTCGCGTCGATCTCCTTAGGCAGCAGTGGCTTCTTGCTCACCTGCCGCCGCGACAGCTCCGGCAGCCGGCGCACCGCGGCCAGTACGCGCCGCCCGCCCGGTGCCGCCGCCAGCGCCTTGGACTCGCCCAGCAGCCGCAGAAACGGGCGCACCGTGTGGTACTTCTCCACCAGCGCGGCCCGCATCGCCGCCTCGGCCGCACCGTCCTCCTCGGGGACAAGTTCCTCCACCACCTCCAGCGCGGCACGGACCTGCTCCTTGCTGCTGCCGGCGATCTCGGCCACTGCGGTCCACATCGCCGCCGGGTCCAGGTCCACGCCCTCCTGGTCGACCAGCACACGCCCGGCCTTGGCCACCAGCTTGGAGGCCCGCTCCAGCCGGGGCAGCATCCGCAGCCGCTCCTCGGCGGACTTGCGACGGGCCGGGCTGATCAACCGGGTGGCCATCAGCAACGCGAACAGATCCAGCGCGTCGTCGATTCCTCGACTTCACCGCCGCTACAAAAACCTCAGCAACGAGAGAGAAGCTTCACCGATTCCAAGATCTCCTCAACCACCAGAATGGCGTGCTCTACGCGGAGAACGCCCTGGTCCTGGGACTGGATGACCAGGAGAGACACTCGGGAATTCATAGGTTATTCCTCACCCCTGTGGAGTTCCGGGCCGTCATGGGTGGCCAGTACCAGCACCGGGCATGGCCGAAGCGCTGTCGTAGCCACTTCAGGTAGGCGGGGATCGCCGGGGGCTGCTCGTTTCGCGTCCACGGTACGCAGAGGACCATGACGGCGATCATGCCTTAGCTTCGCGGAGCTGGACATTGCGCGGTGTGGTCGCCGGGGGCCATGGCACCGGCCAGACCATCGTGCGGCCTTTCGGCCCTCCTGCCTCTGGCTGTCGACGCCGCGTCTGACGGGCGAATCGATGCGCCCTGACCTGCGGCGATACCGGTCGGTAACGGTTTCATTGGTCCCGTCCGGGCTCTGCGGCGCCGGGCGCGGGGCGCGCCCGCGGCTGTCCGATCTCGGCTCGCAGCTCCCCCACCTCGGCCTGCAGGGCGTTGTGGCGGGCCTTGAGGTCTTCCCGCTGGCTGCGTAGTTCGGTGAGCAGGGCCTGGTCGGCCTCGTGCAGTGTCTGCATCCGGACCAGCTCGGTGGCGCGGGCCTCGGCCTGCTGCCGGGCGGCCTCCAGCTCGGCGCGCAGGCGCTGGGTCTGCTCGTCGTGGTGCTGGCGCACGCGTTCGAGGGTGGCGTGGGTGGCCAGGGCCTCCTCGCGCGCTGTGGTGGCGTCGGCGGTGGCGGTGGCCACTTGTAGCGCCAGGGCCGCGGCCCGGTCGCTGTGCTTGGTCAGCTGGGTTCGCAGCTGAGCGTTGGTGCGCTGTGTGGCCTGGAGCTGGCGGTCGCGTTCGGCGAGTTCGTCGTCCAGTGCCGTGCGGGCGGCCTGCAGCTCGTGGTTTTCGGTGCGCAGCGCGTGCAGTTGGTTGGCCTGGTCGGTGGTCACAGCTTCGGCGAGCTCGGTGGCCTTCTTGGCGTCGCCGAGCTTTTCGCCGAGTTCGAGCACTTCGGCGCGGGTCTTTTCGCCGATGCGTTCCAGGTCGGCGCGGGCGTTGTTCTCACGTTCCTCGGCCAGTCGCTGGGCCTGTTCGGCTTCGCGCATCCGCCGCTCGGCACTGATGCGGGCACGATCGGCGGCCGCGGCCTGCTCGCGGGCGATCACGGCGTCCGCGCGGTCCTCGGCGGCCTCAGTCTCGGCGGCGCCGATCCGGGCCAGCGCGCCGGTCTCGGCCAGGTCGACCTTTTCGGCGAAGCGGTCGACGAGCGTGCGCAGTGCCTCCTGGAGCGGACGTGCTTCGGCCAGGATCGCGCCGGACTCGGTCACCGCGGCGGTCACCGCGGCGTTCTGCTCTTTGCGCCGAGCGCGGGAGGCGGCGGTTTTACAGGCGTCGCTGCAGTATTGGCGGGGCCGACGGCCGGTGGAGCGCGGCAGCGGCTGGCCGTCCCAGGCGCATCGGCCGTGCGGGGCCGCCGCATCGGTGATGGGCGACGGGAGCGGTTCGGCTGCCACGCCCGGGCCGCCGGTGGTGCGGCCGGTGGTGCGGCCGGTGGTGCCGGGCGGGTCGTCGTCGAGCGGTGCCTGCGGGTCGGCCGGGTGACCC
Organism: Streptosporangium sp. NPDC051023; assembly: GCF_040689595.1. NCBI lineage: Bacteria > Bacillati > Actinomycetota > Actinomycetes > Streptosporangiales > Streptosporangiaceae > Streptosporangium > Streptosporangium sp. NPDC051023. Next base: position 19,838 of record NZ_JBFBCE010000111.1, read on the forward strand.
GGTTCCGGGCGGAGGCCGAAATCGGTGTTGTTCGGGTCATTCGCAGGTCGGGTCGGTACATCGTCAGCCACCCAAACATTCTACCAAAACGTGTCTTCATGGCACGATAAAAAATCGAAGCGTTACGTTATGAAATCTCGACAGTGCACGTCTATTCGCGAGAACAATTATTCCACGGACATGATCTTGTATCCTGAGGCCATGTCAGAGATCGTCCCGGCCGAGCAACTCCCTGTTCTCCCGCCGCCCCCGAGGTCAGAAAATCCGTACTGGACGTACCTCTCCTCGCTCGACAGTGAGGAGTCCCAGCGGACCATGCGCTTCTGCCTGGAACGCCTCGCCCGAATCCTCGGCTACCCCAACGGCGAATCCGTCCCCTGGGGCATGCTCCGCTTCCAGCACACCGCCGCCCTGCGCGCCGAACTGGCCAAGCAGGTCTCCATCGATCGGGACGGCACAGCCGCGCCCTGGTCGCCGTCCACAATCAACAAGCATCTGGTCGCACTGCGCAAAGTCCTGGAAGCCGCGTGGATGCTGGGGCAGATGACCGCCGAGGAGTTCCACCGTGCCAAGGCCGTCAAGAGCGCCAAGGGCGGACGCCGCGCCAAGGCAGGACGGAACATCGCTGAGGAAGAGGTGGTCGCCATGCTGACGGTGTGCCTCACCGCCGGCGACCTCATCGGCCTTCGCGACGCCGCGGTGATCGCCCTCTTGCAGAGCACAGGCGTCCGGCGCGAAGAGCTTTCCAACGCCCGGCGCTCCGACTACGACCCCGGCGAACGGTCCTTGCGTATCACCGGTAAGGGCAACACCTCGCGCGAGGTCTACATCCATGAGGTCGCCGCCCGCTACCTGGGGCGTTGGCTGGCCATCACCGAGGACATCCGGGGGCCACTCTTCGCGCCGGTCAACCGATGGGGACAGGCCGTCCACCGGCCGATGACACCGGACGCCGTAGCCAAGATGATCAACCGTCGCCGCCTGCAAGCCGGTCTTCCCCGCCTGTCGCCGCATGACTTCCGGCGGACCTTCGCTGGGGCCCTGCTCGACGACGGCGTTGACCTGGCACGCGTACAACAGCTCATGGGCCACCTCTCTCCGACGACCACCGCTGACTATGACCGGCGGCCAGGGCGTCAGCGCAAGGCGGCCGTCGAGGGACTGGCCAAGCGTCTTCCCCGCCCCGAGGACCTGTAACGGTTGTCCGCGAAGATCAGCCGCCAACGCCTCGGGATCTGTTCGTCCACTGGAAGAGCGGCTCCCCGGGGAAAGGGGGCATCCCAGGGTGGCGGCCGGAGGGGTTCCTCGGGCTCTCAGGGGAGAGCAACGTGGCGGGCTGAAAGTGCGCCAGCGATCACCGAGGCCCCGCAAAGAACCTCTGAGCTGCGCACTGACACCCTGGTTGTCCTGTCTCACTGATTCTGCGAAGGCGTCGAGGCCCTGAACAGGGGATTTGGCAGATGTGTTGAGACGGCAGCGTCCGGGTGTCTCACTGGATCTGCTCTGTCGGCGCTGGATTGTGCCGACCGTCTCATTGATTCTGCTTTGAAGCGCGTGGATTGGCCGACGATCTCTTCTGCGTTCAGGTCCTGCTGGAGCTCACGGAAGTCCCACCAGAAAAGATCAGGTTCCGCGCGTAGGAGCTCGAACCAGCGGAGGATCGGATCTGTTCGCTGGCCGATGACGTAGGTGGGAAGCGCTTCATGGCGGATCTGGAGCTCGAGTTTCCTGAGAGTCCGTTTGTCGTCCAGTGGCGGTGGACGGCGCCAGAGGGGAGAGGCGAGGATGCCGGTGAGCGTGACGACGTCCGGATAGGTCGCCGCGTACCAGATCGCACCACGTGGAGGGAGATTAGTTCCCTTTCTCAGCTGCCCCGAGAGCTGCCCGAAACGTTGGTAAGCGGGTGTGTGAGAGCTGTGGCGTAGCCAGTGGTTAGCGAATTCGAAGGCACGTCTGGTGACGACCGACACCCAGCGACGCCCCAGCCGGTTGATGAGTTCCGAGTGCTGTCGTTGCGCGGCAACGATCTCCGGCACCGCCTGAAGGTCCACTTGATACTGGGGCGAGTAGCTGCCGTAACCGATCCAAAGCTGGTGACGCAGGCAGACATTCTGATCGTGTCGCCGCCAGACCGTCGCTTGCGTCGTGACCCCTTTGGTGGCCACGCATCGTCGACAAGCGGGGTGCTCGTCGTTGGGATATCCGGCGACGTTCCGGCCGCGGGTCATGGCGAGGGCATCGGGATGCTGATCGCGAATTTCGGGGAGGGTGCGGACCAGCGTTTCTATCGATACCCCGGTCGCGAGAACCAGTGCAGACAGCTCGATCGGTGCAGGCCGAGCGCCATGGAGGACCGAAGCGCGTGCGTTGGCGTCTCTGTAGGGCCATGTGCGGGGTGAGAGGTAACGAGCGATCTCGATGAACGGCCAGTGGTTGGCTCTGGCCAATCGGTGCAGGTAGGAGGTGAGGGTCTCGTCCTGGATTGGTTTGACGACGTGTGGCAGCCGGCGGATGGCGGGAAACGGCCACTGGGCACTCATCGTTCGTTGCTGGACCGGCGTGCTGAGGAGTCGGCGATGTGGTCGATCTTCATGGTGTCCATGAGTCCCTTGGTGACGGCTTCCTCGCCGCCGAGGATCGCCTTGATCGCCGCCTTCCGGATGAGATGGGACAGGCTGCCGACCGTGCCGCCGGTGCGCTGATGTAGGTATCGAGCGAGCTTGATCAGTGAATCCGGTTCATGTCCGTGAAGCCGCAACGACGACTCCATCGCGGCCACGAGTTGCTTCCACTCGGTGTTGAAAGGAAACGCTTGAGTGGGGATCATCACGCATCGTCCGGCGATCTGTTTTCCTCGGATGCCGGTGAAGACTCCAGAGCGTTCAACTTCGATGCCGGCGAAAACGAACGTAGCGGGCAGATGCTCGGTGAAGTACTTCAGGTGGTCTGAGAGATCCTCGCCTGCCCTGGTCTCGAGGTTCATGTTGTGGATCTCATCGACGATGACGAGGTCGGTGCGGGCATCGACCAGGACCTGGCAGATGGCGTCGGCGATGTCGGTGACCGTGTGGCGGGGGCGGACGGGGGGCAGTTGCAGGAAGTGAGCGAACTCGACGGCGAGCTTTCGAGGGGAGCCTTTAGGCGGCGCGGTCACGTAAACGACAGGGATTCGATCAGCGCCGGGATGCCGGGCCCGAACGCGAAGTTCGTGTGTCCGGCCGAGCTGTTTGATCGCGGTGGTCTTGCCGGTGGTCGCCTCTCCAGAGACCATCAAACTGCGCCGGGCGCCGTCTTCGCGCTGGTTGAGTAGGGTTAGCAGGCGTCCTTCGGTGGCGATCTCCGTGATGGTGGAGGTAGTGACGATGGCCATTTCGGAGTGATAGGCGATGCGGGCCTCGTCGTAGTTTTGCCGCTGCCGCTGGTCCAGTTCCTTCCAGTCGTCATCGGCCAGAAGGGCGAAGGCGGGCGGATCTGCGTTGACGAATCGCCGCCATCCGTCCAGCGTCGTGCCGGGTGCTCTGCGGTCGTCACCTTGAAGAGCCTCGAGACCTACCACCACTTCTCTGCCTCCTTGCGAGCGTCGAACACCGGCAGGGGAATGACCCTTGCATCGTGCTCCGGCTCTTCGGGGTGATCCCGGTCGCAGGATTGCGGCGGTAATACTGGCCCGGACGAAACGGATGGTTTCGCGGTCGCACGTGTTTTGGCGGCGACTCGGCGGTCCTTCGCGGAGAGGGCTGGCGCCCGCTCAGGACCCTTGCCGGCCCGTTCAAGCAGGTCGTTGACGGCTTGGGCGATTTCGGTTTCGGTTGCGGCTCGGTCCAACTCCTTGCGGGCGTGGTCCCAGGCGAGGTCCCCGAACGGGGCCGCGGTGCTGCGCAGGTGCGTCCAGGGAACGGTGATCCATCCGCCATCCCAGTGGTTGCGGACCCAGATGCGGGAGACGTCGTAGGGGTCGCGATGTACTTCCCATAGTCCTTTCTTGCTGGTGATGCCCGAATGTTGCCGTCGGAACGGGCTGAGTTCGGCGCAGTCGTATTTCCTGTGCTTGATCTTGATGCCGTAGGAGTTGATGGATCGCCAGGTGGCTGGCAGCAGCTCGATGTAGTCGTCGGCAGACAAAGCGACGGGGACATACCCAGCAGCTCGGACCAGGGCGGCGTACTTCTCGTTCGGCGTGAACGCTCGTCCGGGAGCTGCTGGGTCACGTAGTCCGTCATGGGGCCGGTTCTGCCAGCCACTGACGAGCCATTCCTCCAACAAGCCCTGTAGTTCATGGATTGACCACAAGGGCTCCTGCTCGACGTGCTCGCCCCGCCGGTCGGCCGAGGGGCCGACATAACCGGATACGAACTGGCAAAACAGCGTGCCGACCGACTCAATGCTGCGCTCGATATGCGGTTTGTCCGTTGGAGTGCCGAGATGGGCGGGCTGGTAGCTGATGCCCAGTGCAGCACACGCGGAACGGAAGTTGCGGGAGATGTATACGTTTCCCTGGTCACAGACGATCGTTTCAGGAACGATCACTGGCCGGGCCGCGGCCTGCTCCAGCCGCTGGTCGAGTTCGATCAGGTGCCGGTAGGGCAGCACGGAACGGGTGAGCCTGAGCGCCTGGGCCCAACCTGGGCGCATCGGTTCAGGGGTCAGTGTCCGGGCCAGCAACAGAGCGGCGTCTACTGACTTGGTGGTTGGGGACAACACCGCCGCCGTGATAGTTCTCGTCGCCAGATCGACCACACCGGTTAGTTCGACGCGCCCGGGAACTCCTTCGTCCAAGAGGACCAGCACGTCCAACGGTGTGGAGTCGATCTCCATGAACTCTCCGGGGCGCGTCGCAGCCAACTGGTTGAACGGCCCATCGGGGCGGTTCGCCAGAGATCGGCGCGTGCGGGCCGACCCGGTGATATGCCGACCGGTGATCAGTTTGTCGAACAGCCGGTAGAAAGTCGCCCGTGACGGCATCATCACCGTCCCTGGGCCGTGCTTGTCGATCAGCAGGCGCTCGACCTTCCAGAAGTAGTAGCTGCCCGTGCGGGTCGAGGTGGTCACGTTCTCCTCGACGAGCTGCCGGATTGCCTGGACCACTCGCTCATCGGTTCGACCGGCGGTGGTAGTGCGACGCTCGGTTCGCTGGTCCACCACCCCGGCCAGGCCGCGCGCTTGATAGCGCAACCGCTTGCGGCGGATCGTGTGCAAACTCACGCCTGCGTGGCCCAGCCGTGCGAGCTCATCAGCCTTGGCCTGCTCGCGTTCTGCCAGGGAACGGCAGGCAGGGTCATACTGCGGACGAGGAGGCGCATCCGAACTCGCGTCTGGACGGGTGCCGTTAATCACCTCAATCAGATGCCGTTCCCACCACAACGCCGTCTCGGCGGTCTCGGCCGACATACCTTCCAGCACGCGGGCGGTGTTCAAAGGGGCAGCCTGCCCCTTGCCGAGGATCTCGAATCCGACAGTGGCCTGTATCCGGCTGACCGGCAGCGACAGCAGGGCGCCGCGGTGATCGACCAGATGCACCAGCGTGCCCTCAAAGCCCGTCACCGTGTGCACTGCCTCACCCAGCCGGATCCGATCGCCAATCTGTATCGACGCAGGACGCGACACACTCACCTGTCGGCTCCCCTTGACGTTCGGATCACCGACTCTGAGTCCAGCGGGCGGGAGGTCAAGTCGGTGACCAGGCGCTGCGACCACATCAGGTGAAACAAGCTCGGCAGCATCGCGATCGGTGAGCCTGCACGCAACACCCCGACCGACAGCGGCGTCGGTCGAATGAAGATCTGCAACAGGCAGTCCGCAGCGTCAGCTCGCAAGCACCGCGGGTGCCGATATCCGGCCAACCAGCGGATATTGGCTTTGAGTATCGGAGCCAGATCACCGACCCGTCGAAACGTCCAGCCGGCCTCTTCGCATAGACGCCGCGTCGCCGCGAACGCGCCGGTGTCTTCCGGTGTGATCCGGTCATCGGGACGCACATCGATGACCAGGCCTGTCCCATCCGCCAGGCGCGCGAAGTAGTCAGGGGTGTGCGTGCGCTTGCGGACACCGTCATGCCAAAGCAGCTGAAACGGCTGGGAGGAGATCCCCACCACGTGGGGGTCGAAGTCCAACGCCATCACATGATCGCGTTCCAGCCACGACTCGAACCCCACGTGACCCCTGACGGTCGATGACCACCACAGGCCAGTGAAGTTCTTCTGTCCCTTGAAGGAGGGGAACTTTCGGACCGGCGAGGCCAACTCGAACGGGTGGTTCCAGCAGCGCTCCGCCGCGGCCTGGACCTTCGTGCCGTCCTGGTCGAGAAAACAGAGCTCGAACTGCGAACGACCACCTGTGGTGACCAATGCGTCAGCACCCATCACAGCCCCTCCGGGCGAGGCCGAAAGATCATCATGGATACGAACAAGTCGTACACGTTCAGAAGCAGACTGTAGCGGCTAAGTGGATGACGCGAAGCAGAATCACTGAGACAAACACGTCCGGTGGCGCAGCTCGACTGAGACAAACAGTCCTGGCGAAGCAGGTTCAATGAGACGCCGCCGGGCCACCCGCCACACGCGAAGCAGATCTGGTGAGACAGGCGACCAGTCCGTAGCAGGCGCAGTGAGAACTTTGCAGGTCCAGTGAGACGGGACACTGGTGCAGATTCGCAGACATCCCCCTGGTGTGCTGGCGGCCTCAATTTTGGCTAACTTGCGGGAATTTACATTCCCGGTAGTTGTCGACATGTGCCGTGGATGCAACGGATCTTGATTGTTGATTTTTAATTTCCAGAAAACAAAAAATGCTACCCTGAGGCGGTGGGGGAAGCGACGGGCGCAGTGACGCCGTGCAAGCACTGTGGGATGCCGGTGGAGCAGCGCTCAGGGAGAGGGCGCCCTCGGGCGTACTGTCCGCAGGGAGACTGTCAGGCCGCCGCCAAACGGGAGCGGGAACTGAAACGGGCGACGCCTGGTCTGGAAGGCACGCTGGCCCGGGCCGAGGAGTTCTACGAGCGCATGGAGAAAGGCATGGCTTCGGTGATCGCGCCACTGGCGCAGATCTTGGCCGACGAGTTGAGCCCGGCGGGAGTCGAGGCCAAGCTGAGCGCGGTGCAGGCCGAGGCCCACACCCGGGTGGCGATCGCACGCACCGAGCGAGAACAGGCGTTCGAGCAGGTACGGCTGGCACGTGAGGCCACAGGTCACGCCCGCCGTGAGCGGGACGCGATGGCCCGGCAGGTCGAGGAGGCCAACGCCGACAGGGACATCGCCATGGCCGACGCCGAGAGGGCCAGGGAGCAGGCGCTGGCGGCCTTGCACGAGGCGGCGGCGACCGAACGGCTGGCCAAACACGCGGAGCAGGAGGCCCTGCGACGGGCGGAGCGCGCCGAGGCGGCCAGGGACGTCGCACTGCAGGAGATGACCGAGCGGATCGAGGCAGCTGAAATAGCGGCAGAGGAGGCGCGGGCGCAGGCCGTACAGGAACGGGATCAGGCGCAACGGGCTCGCGCCGAGCGTGACCAGGCGGAGCACGTCTCGGGGGCCGCGCAAGAGGCGCGGGCAGAGGCCGAACGGGCCGCCGTCGCCTCAGGAGCCCGGGCCCAGGCGGTCGAGGCCGAACGCGACAGAGCGCAGGCGCGGGCGGATGCCGAGGCACAAGGCCGGGCTCAGGCTCTGGCCGAGGCGGCTGAAGCCCGGACCCAGGCCACGCGGGCAGACAGGCAGGCGGCCCAGGCGGGCAAACGGTTGGCGCGGCAGCTAGCCGAGGCGGAGGAACAGGCCGCGGCGAAGGTTACCGAGGCGGAAGAACGCGCTGCGGCGAAGGTCGCCGAGGCGCAGGTGGAGCGGGACAGGGCGCTCATGCAGCTCGCCATGGAACAGATGAGACTGTCGGATCTGCGGGAGCAGGTGGAGGCCGTACGCCTCGAAGCCGCCCAGCTCAGGGAACGCGCGGTGACGGCGGAGCTACGGAGCCGGGGTGCCGTTAACGAACGCGTCACCAGCCCCAAACGCGGATGATCATGATTGGTGTCGTCGTTGAAATGGCGATGTCGTCACCGGGGATCTTCTGGCATGGAGCGCGCACCGTTAGGCATTGACGACCTGGTCGAGCACTGGACTGTCCTGGAGGACGAGAGAGACCTCGTCTCAGGCAAACGCGGTGCGACACGGCTGGGCTTTGCGCTGCTGCTGAAGTTCTACACCCAGCACGGCCGCTTTCCTCGCGGCCGAGCCGAGCTCCCGGATGAGGCTGTGGAGCATGTGGCGCGCCAGATGAAGGTGCCCGCGGCGGGGCTGGGGCTGTATGAATGGTCGGGCAGCACCATCGAGTACCACCGCACGCAGATCCGGGAGCACCTGGGCTATCGGGTGTGCGGCGTCGCCGACGCCGACAAACTGACCGACTGGCTGGCAGCCAACGTCGCGCATGCCGAGCGCCACCCCGACCGGGTGCGGGAGGAGTTGCTCGCGCAGTGCCGTCGCGACCGGATCGAGCCGCCTGCCGCGGCCCGGGTGACGCGGATGGTGCGCTCGGCTCTGCATATCGCCGAGGTCACCTGGTTCACCCGGATCGCCGGCCGAGTCGGCGCGGCCGCTCAAGCGCGCCTGCTGGGCCTGGTGGGAGTGGCCGAGGACGGCCACGCGGACAGCGACATCGACCGTGAGAACGCGTTCGGGCCCGGGGATGTGGAGGAGCGCGACGACGGGGAGGAGGATTCGGGCTCGGTGCTGGCGCTGATCAAGGCGATGCCGGGCAACGTCAGCCTGGAGTCGATGCTGACCGAGATCGGCAAGCTGAACGCCATCCGGGCGATCGGGCTTCCGGCGGGGTTGTTCGCCGACGTGATGCCCAAGGTGCTGGCCGGGTGGAAGGCACGCGCGATGGTGGAATCGCCCTCGCACCTGCGGCGGCGGGCGGCCAGTTCGCCAGCGGGCGCGGTGACGCTGCTGGCGGCGCTGGTGGCCGAGCGGGAGCGGGAGGTGACCGACAACCTGGTCGACCTGCTGATCGCCACCGTGCACCGGATCGGCGCACGGGCCGAGCGCAAGGTCACCGAGGAGCTCGTCAACGCCTTCAAGCGGGTCTCGGGCAAGGAGAACCTGCTGTTCACCATCGCCGATGCGGCGCTCGCGGCGCCGGACGGCACGGTGCGCCACGTGGTGTTCCCGGCGGTGCGCGGCGGGGAGGGGACGCTGCGCGAGCTGGTCAAGGAGTTCAAGACCAAAGGGCCGATCTACCGGCGTACGGTGCAGACCACGTTGAAGGCCTCCTACACCGGCCACTATCGGCGCGGGCTGATCGAGCTGATCGGCGTGCTGGAGTTCCGCTCGGGCAACAGCGTGCACCGGCCGGTGATCGAGGCGTTGGAGCTGGTGCGCCGCAAGGCCAACGCCGCCTACTGACGACCTGACGCGATCGGGGAGGAGCCTCCGGGCCATGCGGCCGGCCCGGAGGCTTCGTCGTCCCCGCGCTTCAGAGCAGGGCGCGTAGGACGGGCTGGAGGGCGCGGTGGAAGGTCGGGTAGGCGAAGTGCATCTCGGCCAGTGTCGTGATCGGGAC
>NZ_JBFBCE010000112.1:0-29350 GCF_040689595.1 Streptosporangium sp. NPDC051023
GGTGCGTTGGCGCTCGGCGGATGAGCGACGAGGGAAGACACCGGCACTGGGGCGCCCAAGCCCGCGCCGCCGCAGGCGGCGCAAATTAACGCTGCATGGCCGCGACCTGGCGGATCAGGTCGGCGACCCGGACGATCCCCATGCAGCGCCCGAACTCGTCGATGACGACCAGGTCGTCGTAGACGCGCTCGGCGTCGCGTCCTGCGACCTGCATGGCGGCGATGGCGGGAGTGGTCTTCGGGGCGCTGCGGATCGAGTCCGCGAGGCGCAGGGCGGGCTTCTTGCCGTGCAGGGCGTGGCCGAACCTGCTGGCAATGGACAGCAGGAACCGGCTGCGGTCGAGGCTGCCTTTCGGGCGCTGGTACTCGTCAACCAGGATCACGCTGGTGATGGACGGGTCGGTGCCGAAGGCCTCGACCACCTCCTCGGCGTTCGCCTCCGCGGGGAGGGTCATCGCGGGCAGCAGGAACTCGTGGACGCGGGGGCCGAGCAGTGCCTGCACCGGCTCCGGGGTGACCGCGATCGGCACATGGACCCGGCCGGAGGGCCCGGGAACCAGCAGCGGTCCCTGTGCCAGCCGTACGCCCCAGGCGCGCACCGCGGCGAGCTGCGCCTCCTCGGAGACGCCGGGAGCCAGCACGTGGGCGCCGACCCCGCGGGCGAGCGCGGCCAGCGACTCGGCGAGCGCCGCGCGACGCGGGTCGCGGGGCATCCTGGCGATCAGGTCGGGGGAGATCACGGCGAGGTACGGCGCCGCGTCGGTGAGCAGGTCCAGCGGGATGTGGGCGGTGCCCAGATCGCCCACCGCGATCAGGTAGCCGATGGCGCGCAGCCCGTCGAGCCCGGTGAGCAGGGACTGGCGCTCGACCTGGGCGAAGTCGCCCCTGACCATGAGGATGACCTCGCGGGGCCTGCGGCCTGCGGTGCGCAGGGCCTCGTGGAGGGGGGCCAGCGCGGCCGATCCGCCTATCACGGCGGAGGAGGGGATCGGGAGTACCAGGGGAAGGAGTGCCTCGCTTCTGGAGATCTGCAGGACCGTTCTGATGGCGGAGGAGATGTTTCCGTGACCGTCGCCAGGCGCATGGAGGGCGATAACGCCTCCGGTGTCGAGGTCGACGATCGGGGTAACGTCCACGGTGGCCGCTGCGGAGGCCGGCGGAAGGAGATGCGTTCTACTCGACACGTACAGAGAATGAACCATAGTCAGCAGCCGCATAAGTCACGTTCAGTGATGTTCACCGATATTTCGCTGTTCGTTGAAGATGGCTCCTGTATGCGGCGTTGGGGGTGGAGCGGCCAACCGGTAGTGTCCCGTTCCATGACGTCGCGACCCGCTAAGGGGGGAGGGCGCTGGGTCTCCGTCGGCCCCGCGCGCCTCGGACGCTGGGTCGACGGCTTCGTCGAGCGGCACGGACCACCGAGCGTGACGGTCGAGGATGAGGTCGTGCGGCTTCAGGGCGCGGACGGCGCGGTGGCGGAGTGCCAGGTGCCGTTCCCGCCGCTGACCCCCTCCGGAGGCGGGCCTCTGGCGCGCCTTATCACCCACGCGCGCCTCGAGCGCAGAGTCGGGGTCCTGCTGGTACGGCTCGGCGGCCACGCGGCCGGAATCTTTTACGGCGAGGAGTTGCTGTCCTCCAAGGTGGGGTCGAGACAGGTGCACGGCCGCAGCGCGGCGGGCGGCTGGTCCCAGCGGAGGTTCGCCAGGCGCAGGGAGAAGCAGGTGGACCAGGCGCACGACGCGGCGGCGGAGGTGGCGCTGCGTGTCCTCGGCCCGCACGTGGCCGAGCTTGAGGCGGTGATCCTCGGCGGCGACAGGCGCGCGGTCGACGCGCTGCGGCCGGACCGCAGGCTCGCGCCGCTCTTCGCGCTGGAGACGGGGCCGTTCCTGACGGTCCCCGATCCCCGCCTCGTCGTGCTCGCGGGCACTCCCGCCGAGTTCCGCGCCGTCCGGATCAGGGTCACCGACCCCGTCTGACCCTCGTGGCCCGCCGATGCCACGGGCCGCGGCGTGGGCTTCCGTGCAGACCACCGGGCCGATCATCGGCTGATCAGGGAGCCCGTGACGTCCGCGCGCGCCGTACACTGATCGGTATGCGCACTTCCGATTGACGCCGCCCCCGATGAGGCGAGACAGCCGAGCCGGAGCCGGGAGACACAGGGCGGCGGCGGGTTCGGCCAGTGAGGTGAGCCTGTGTATTTCCAGTCTGGGAGTGTTCTCCAACCATGATCGTAGCTTCTGACATCGAACTTCGCGCCGGGGCCCGGCTGCTCATCGAGGGCGCGTCGTTCCGGGTGAACCCCGGCGACAAGATCGGCCTTGTCGGCCGCAACGGCGCGGGCAAGACCACCCTGACCAGGGTTCTGGCCGGTGAGGGCATCCCTGCGGCGGGCAGCGTCTCGGCCACGGGCGCCGTCGGCTACCTGCCGCAGGACCCGCGCACCGGCGACCTGCAGGTGCTGGCCCGCGATCGGATCCTATCGGCGCGCGGCCTCGACGAGGTCCTCCGCGAGCTGCGTGAGGCCGAGCACGGCATGGCCTCGGAGAACCAGCGGACGAGGGATCGCGCGGTGCGCGCCTACGGGCGCCTGGAGGACCGGCTGCACGTCCTGGGCGGCTACTCCGCTGAGTCGGAGGCGGCCTCGATCGCCTCCAGCCTCGGGCTGCCTGACCGGGTGCTCGGACAGCCCTTGGAGACGCTGTCCGGAGGCCAGCGCAGGCGGGTCGAGCTGGCCCGCATTCTGTTCAGCGGAGCGGAGACTCTCCTGCTTGACGAGCCGACAAACCACCTCGATGCAGACTCAATCGGGTGGCTTCGTGATTTTTTACGATCGCATCAGGGCGGCTTGATCATTATTAGCCACGACGTCGGTCTCCTTGAAGCGACGGTAAACAAGGTCCTGCACCTGGACGCCAACCGCGCGGTGATCGACACCTACAACGTCGGCTGGAAGGCCTATCTGGCCCAGCGGGAGACCGACGAGAAGCGCAGGAAGCGCGAGCGGGCCAACGCGGAGAAGCAGGCCTCCGCGCTCATGTCGCAGGCCGACAAGATGCGTGCGAAGGCGACGAAGGCCAAGGCCGCCCAGGACATGCAGCGCCGTGCGGAGCGGCTGTTGTCCGGCCTCGAGGTCGAGCGGCGCAGCGACAGGGTCGCCAAGCTGCGCTTCCCCGAGCCCGCGCCCTGTGGCCGCACGCCGATCAGCGCGGAGGGTCTGTCGAAGTCCTACGGCTCGCTCGAGGTCTTCACCGATGTCGCGGCGGCCGTCGACAAGGGCAGCAGGGTCGTCATCCTGGGCCTGAACGGTGCGGGCAAGACCACCCTGCTGCGCATCCTGGGAGGCATAGAGGAGCCGGACAGCGGCCTGGTCAGGCCCGGCCACGGGCTCAAGCTGGGCTACTACGCGCAGGAGCACGAGACGATCGATCCGGGCCGGACCGTGCTGGAGAACATGCGCTCCGCGGGCGGGGAGCTCGCCGACGTCGAGCTGCGCAAGGTGCTGGGCTCGTTCCTGTTCACCGGGGACGACGTGGACAAGCCCGCGGGGGTGCTCTCCGGCGGGGAGAAGACCCGGCTGGCCCTGGCCACGCTGGTGCTCTCCGCGGCCAACGTCCTGCTGCTCGACGAGCCGACGAACAACCTCGATCCGGCCAGTCGAGAGCAGGTTCTTTCGGCCCTAAGGTCCTATTCTGGGGCGATTGTGCTCGTCACGCATGATGAGGGTGCTGTCGAGGCTCTACAACCCGATAGGGTGATCTTGCTACCGGACGGAGTCGAAGACGCTTGGAGCGATGAATTTTCCGATCTTGTGGCACTTGCCTGATCTTAATTTGAGCGGGTACGGATCTTTTCCCATGGAGTAGGTAGCCGATCTCGCAGAAATGACTGATCATGGCGTGAGTAACGCTGCGGAAGTCTGGCACTACAGGAGGTACTCGTGGCCGAGACTCTTAAGAAGGGCACCCGGGTGACCGGGGCCGACCGTGAAAAGCTGGCCGCCGATCTGAAGAAGCGCTACAGCGCGGGTGAGAGCATCCGGGCGCTGGCCGCTTCGACCGGCCGGTCGTACGGCTTCATCCACCGCATCCTGAGCGAGTCCGGTGTGACTCTGCGCGGGCGCGGCGGCGCCACCCGAGGCAAGTCGAAGCGCTGACACCGCCTCGGAACGCGCGACCGCAGCCGCTCGTCCTCCACGCTGAGACGTCCCGCTCGGGCCTGTAGAACCTCATTCTAGAGAGTCGATAGGCTCGGGCGAGACGCAAAAACGACAGCTTGGAGCGGGCGATGGCGGAAGCGGCGATCGGGGGGAGCGCGGAGAAGACCTCTCACGAGGAGGTCGGTCTGCGCTTCGAGGTGGACGGCGAGATCGCGACGATCACGCTGGACCGGCCGGAAAGGCGCAACGCACAGACGTTCGCCACCTGGTCGGAGCTGGCTCGCATCGGTGACTCCCTGCCGCAGCAGGTGAGGATCGTCGTGGTCCGAGGTGAGGGGCCGTCCTTCTCGGCAGGCATTGACCTGCGCTTGTTCACCCCCGAGGGAATCCCGGGTCAGGACTCGCTCGCGACTCTCGCGACGGCCGAAGACCCGACGTTCGAGCAGCGGATAGCCCACGCCCAGCGGGGGTTCCTGTGGCTGCGCCGTCCCGACATCGTCTCCATCGCAGCCGTCAACGGGCACGCGATCGGCGCCGGTTTCCAGCTGGCTCTGGCCTGTGACCTGAGGGTCCTCGCCGAAGACGCCAAGCTGTGCATGAAAGAGCTCGCCCTCGGGCTGGTCCCCGACCTGACGGGAACCAAGCCGCTGGTCGACCTGGTCGGCCTGCCAAGGGCCATCGAGATCTGCCTTACCGCCCGCGCCGTGGGGGCGCGGGAGGCGGCTGCTATCGGCCTGGCGGAACTGGTTGTCGCCCCCGAGGATCTGGCGGAGGCCGTACGGGATCTGGCCGCCGCGCTGCTGGCCACCGACAGGGGCGCCGCGACGGCGACCAAACGGCTGCTCCAGGGGGCCGGAGGGCGCACACTGGAGGAGCAGAGCGCCGCGGAACGCCGGGAGCAGGTCGCCCGGGTCAGGGCGCTGTTCGCCGGAAGCTGACGGGGGAATGTGGGGGCCCGTCCCGGTGCTGGCACCGGCGGAGGAGGCCAGATGGCGATGACAGGTGGGGGTTTCGGCCCCCAGATGATGCGTTCCATGCGGCGTGACAGCTCGGTGACCAAGCAGCGCCTCGCACCGGGCACGGTGCGGCGCATCGCACGCTACGCGCGCCCCTTCGCGCGGCACATCTCCGCCTTCCTGGCCCTGGTCGTGGCCGGCTCGGTCATCGTGATCGTCAACCCGCTGCTGATGAAGGCGATCATCGACGAGGGCATCACCCCGAAGCGATCCGGCGTCGTGGTCACCCTCGCGGTGGTCATCGCGGCGCTGGCGGTCGTCGACGCCGCGCTGACGCTGGCGCAGCGCTGGTTCTCCGCCAGGATCGGCGAGGGTCTGATCTACAACCTGCGCACCGAGGTCTTCGACCACGTGCAGCGGATGCCCGTGGCCTTCTTCATGCGCACGCAGACCGGAGCCCTGGTCTCCAGGCTCAACAGCGACGTGATCGGCGCGCAGCGGGCGCTGACGAGCACGCTGTCCTCCGTCGTGTCGAACGTGGTCATGCTGGTGCTCGTGCTCGGCGCCATGCTGGTGCTGTCCTGGCAGATCACGGTCGTCGCGCTCGTGCTGTTGCCGATCTTCGTCTTCCCCGCCAAGTGGGTCGGCAGGAAGATGTCCGGCCTCACCCGCGAGCAGATGGAGCTCGACGCCGAGATGAGCTCCATGATGACCGAGCGGTTCAACGTCGCGGGCGCCACGGTCGCCAAGCTGTACGGCAGGCCGGAGGAGGAGGCCACCGTCTTCGGGCACAGGGCGGGGCGGGTGCGGGACGTCGGCGTCACCGTCGGCATGTACGGGACGGTGTTCCGGGTCGCGCTCGGCCTGGTCGCGGCCCTGGCCACCGCCCTGGTCTACGGCGCGGGCGGCGTGCTGGCCGTTGGCGGCGTCTTCGAGCTGGGCACCCTGGTCGCGCTCGCCGCCCTCCTGATGCGCCTGTACGGCCCGCTGACGAGCCTGTCCAACATGCACGTGGACGTGATGACCGCACTGGTGAGCTTCGACCGGGTCTTCGAGGTGCTCGACCTGAAGCCGATGGTCGCGGAGCGGCCGGACGCCGCCGCTGTCCCCCAGGGGCCCGCGACCGTCGAGTTCGAGGATGTCCGGTTCCGCTACCCGGCGGCCTCCGAGGTCTCGCTGGCCTCGCTCGAGGCGGTCGGCCGCCCTGACACCGGGCCCGGCCAGGAGGTGCTGCGCGGCATCTCCTTCACCGCCCGCCCCGGCGAGATGATCGCGCTCGTCGGCCACTCGGGGGCGGGCAAGACGACCATCACCAGCCTGGTCTCCCGGCTCTACGACGTCGACGAGGGCGCGGTGCGGATCAACGGCCTCGACGTGCGCGATGCCACCCTCGCCTCCCTCCGCGAGAGCGTGGGCGTGGTCATGCAGGACGCCCATCTGTTTCATGACACCATCGGGGCCAACCTCGCCTATGCCAGGCCCGGCGCGACCGAGGAGGAGATCTGGGACGCCCTGCGCGCCGCGCAGATCGCCGAACTGGTCGAGGGCCTGCCCGAGGGGCTGGAGACCGTGGTCGGAGACCGGGGCTACCGGCTGTCCGGCGGTGAGAAGCAGCGCCTGGCGCTGGCCAGACTGCTTCTCAAGGAGCCCAGGGTGGTCGTGCTCGATGAGGCGACCGCGCACCTGGACTCCGAGTCCGAGGCCGCGGTCCAGCGCGCCCTCAAGAGCGCGCTGGCCGGGCGGACCTCACTGGTCATCGCCCACCGGCTGTCGACCATCCGCGAGGCGGACCAGATCCTGGTCGTCCAGGACGGCCGCATCGTGGAGCGAGGGCGGCACGAGGAGCTGCTGGCGCACGGCGCGCTCTACGCCGAGCTCTACCGCACCCAGTTCAGCTCAGGGGAGTGAGCGCGGCCGGGCCGCCGGTGGATCACCGGTAGCCGAGCCGGGTCAGTTCCTCGCGGGCGACCTTCTCGACCAGCTCGGCGTCCGCGCCGCGCAGCCTGGTGCGCCAGACACCGACCTTCGGCACGTTCCTGCCGTACAGGGCGACCTTGGAGACCCGCGTCTCCAGGAAGTCGGACAGTCCCTGGACCGCCTCCGCGGGGGAGGAGGCCAGGTCCTCGTAGCGCAGGGTCAGCAGCTGCTCGCGGGGAAGCTCCCGGTGGAGGGTGGCCGACAGGCGGACCGCGCTGCGCCAGCGCAGCGCGCACTTGCCCGCCGTCGGCATGGCCTTCCACCGGTCTCCGTGCTCGCCCGAGTTGAGGCCAAGGAAGGGATTGGGGAACTCGGTCTCCTCGCTCAGCATGGCGGGCCTGAACCACGAGAGCATCGCCGGATCGGCCAGCATGTCGGCGGCCACGTCACGGCCGTCCCTGATGAGCTGGACGAACCGGGCGTCGGGGAAGGCCTGCAGCAGCACGGAGGTGCTGTAGATCAGGTCGGGGCTGGCGTCGCCGAACCGGGCGACCGCGCCGGAGGCGGCGCATGGGCCTGCCCCCGTCACCCCTCCCGCCTCCCTGCAGGGGGCGGGGCACTCCAGGCACGCGCCGGGCACGATCTGCCAGGACTCGGCCAGGGCGTCGCGCAGCACCCGCGTCGCGCCCATGCCCCGCTTGGTGATGGAGGGGCGCCTGGCGAAGGCGTACACGACATGGGCCACCGAGGCGCGTCCCATTGTGATATGGAAGCCGGGGGAGCGCTTCAGGGCGCGGGCAAGCAGGTCCGAGCCGGAGTGCGGGGCGGCGAGCACGAACACCGGCTGGCGGACCTTGATGCCGTTGACCACGAGGATGTGGGTCGGAGGTCGCATAGGTGAGCCCAGTGTGGCACCGTTTGGGGGATGAACGAACCGGCCACGCCCGTTCCCGCCCCGCAGGTCGGCGCAGTCGTCCCGGCCAGGCTCCGGCCCGGTGACGTGGTCGCGGTCGTCGCCCCCTGCGGTCCCCCCGACCGGGAGCGTCTGGCACGCGGGGTCCGGATCCTCCGGGAGCTTGGCCTTGAGGTCGTCACCGGGGCCCACGTGTTCGACCGTGATCGCTACCTGGCCGGATCGGACGCCGCACGGGCGGCCGACCTACAGGAGGCGTGGTGCGACCCCGAGGTGGCCGCCGTGCTCTGCGCGAGGGGTGGCTACGGCGCGACCAGGATCCTCGATCTGCTCGACTGGGATGCCATGCGGGCCGCGGGTCCCAAGACGCTGGCCGGTTCCAGCGACGTCACCGCGCTGCACCGGGCGTTCGCCGTCATGCTGGGCGTCGCGTCGTGGTTCGGGCCGATGCCCGCCTGCTCCACGATCAGCGACCCGGGCGGGCCGGAGCCCCGCACCTTCGAGCATCTCACCGCCGCCCTGTTCGGCACTCCCTCGCCTGTCACCGGTGATCGTGTGATCGTCCCAGGCCGGGTCGAGGCGCCGGTGACCGGCGGCAACCTCACTCTGCTGGCGGCGCTGTGCGGCACGCCGTACGAGCTGCGGGCGCGGGGGAGGATCGTGCTGCTCGAGGACGTCGCCGAGGCGCCGTACCGGATCGACAGGATGCTCACTCAGTTGCTCATGTCGGGGGCGCTCGACGGGGCCGCGGGCTTTGCCCTGGGGTCCTGGGTCGGCTGCGGCGACCCCTACCCGGTGCTCGAGGAACGGCTCGCGCCGCTCGGGGTGCCGGTGATCGCCGGTCTTCCGATAGGACACGGGACACCACAGTTGAGCGTGTTGTTAGGGGCACTTGGTGCTATTGATGCACAATCGTGCTCTTTGACCGGCTCAATCACCACCCCCGTGGGGGCAGTCTAGGTGCGGACCTAGGAGGAAACCGGCAGAGGGGATGGACGCGTGAGGCTGTTCCGGCGGCATCGTGACCGGCAGACCAGGAGACCCGCGCGTCCGGTCGAAGATGTCGATCTGGACTCCCTGCTCGCGCTGGTCGCCGACACCCTGGGCTACTCCAGTGCCTTCGCCGCCGACGGCAGCACGCTGACCCTGTCGGGCCCCCGCAGGTTCGCGGTACGGCTGGCCGGGCTGCGGGCCGAGGCGCGCAGGCGCTCGCGTGAGGACTGGCCGATGCTCGTTTCCGAGCATCTGTCCCACGTCCTGGCCACGGCCGACGAGCCGTTCGACGCCTGTGACCTGTCCCAGGTTCGCCCGCTGCTGCGCACCCGGCTCCAGCTCGACGACGACCTGGGCGCGGCCGGGGTCGTCGGCCGCCACCTCACCGCCGACCTGGTCGAGGTGCTCACCGTAGGGCACGGCGCGGACGCCAGGCCGGTCCGCCCTGAGGAGGTCGGCTGCTGGCCGGTCACCGCCGCACAGGCGCTGGAGGAGGCTGTGGGCAACGCCGGGGACGACGAGCGGCTCTCGGTCGCGGAGGTCGACCTCGGCGGCGTCGCGGTGCTGCGGCTGAGCGGCGCGACCCAGAGCGCCGCGGCCCACCTGCGCCGCCTCGGCGACTACCTGCGCGTGCCCGCGAACGGCGTGTTGGTCGCGCTGCCCAGCCGCGCCACGATGATCGTCCATCCGGTCGAAGGCATCGAGGTTGTCCGCGCGATCGAGCGGCTGCGGCTGTTCGCCCAGCGCGAATGCGACTTGCGCGCCGACGCGCTCAGTCCCCAGGTCTACTGGTGGCACGACGGCAGGCTCACCCTCATCAGGGCCGACCTGGTCAGCCATGACGGCCAGACCCGGCTCGTCGTGGCTCCGCCCCAGGAGTTCGCCAGGGTGCTCGCGGCCCTGGCGGCCCGCCCGGAGACCGGAGATCCAGGAAGCTGAGGGCGGGCGGCGAGGCGGCGTGCCGTCAGTGGCCTCACAAGGCCTGCCGCGGCCCCCGTGGGCCTGCCGGGAACCGTAAGATGGTGCCTTCCCGCCCCGCACTCACCCCGAGGATCCTCCCGCGCACCCTGGATCGTTCCTCGCGTGCCCACCGCGATCGGGCCGCGGCCTGTGAATGCGGGACGATCGGGTTCGCATCTACGAGGAGTGGCAAATGGCGCAGTGGTGCCTCGGTGTCGATCTCGGGACGAGTTTCTCCGCCGGGGTCATAGCCGCCGAAGGGCGCTTCGACATCCTGGAGGTCGAGGGGGAGCGGCGCATACCCTCCGCCGTCATGCTCGACGAGCGCGGGACACTGGTCGCGGGCCGGATCGCCCAGCGAGGCATCGCGATCAGCCCCGAACGCGTCGAGCGCAACCCCAAGCGCTACGTCGGCCGGGGCCGGATGCTGCTGGGCGGGGTGCCGGTCGCCGTCGCCGACGCCATGGCGGCGCTGCTCGAGCTGTTCGTGAGCGAGGGCAGGCGGCGCTTCGACGGCGCCGCGCCCGACTGCATCGCGCTGACCCACCCCGTCGCCTGGGGGGAGGACCGCAAGGCCGTGCTGCTGGAGGCCGCCAGGCAGGTCGTGCGCGGCGTGCGGATCGTGCTCATCGACGAGCCCGTCGCCTCCGCCCGCTACTTCGCCTCGGCAGGGCGGGCGACAGGCGGTTCGCACCTGGCCGTCTACGACCTCGGCGGCGGCACGTTCGACGCCGCCGTGCTCACCGTCGACGGGAGCGACTTCAAGGTCGTCGGCGAGCCCGGCGGCAGCGACGAGATCGGCGGGGAGGTGTTCGACGAGCAGGTGTTCGCCTTCCTCGGGGCGCAGATCGAGCGTCTGGACGCCGAGTGGTGGGAGCAGGTGACCAGCAACCCCGAGCGCCGCTACGTGAGCTACGCCGCCGACCTGCTCAAGATGGCCAGGGAGGCGAAGGAGGCTCTGTCGAAGTTCGACACCTCCTCCCACTACGTGGTCGGCATCAACGAGGACGTGCACATCGCCAGGGGCGACCTGGAGGATCTCATCGGCACCGAGATCGTCAAGACGGTCGACATCCTGCAGGAGACGATCCGCGGGGCCGGGATCACGCAGGACGAGCTGGCCGCGGTGTTCATGACCGGCGGTGCCAGCAGGATGCCGCTGGTCCAGGAGGCCGTGCGCGACCGGCTCGGAGACCGGGTGCGGACCTACGACGACCCGAAGATCGTGGTCGCGTACGGCGCCGCCCAGCTCGCCTGGAAGCTCAAGGTGGAGCACCGCGACCCCGGGCAGGGGCCGGGCCTCGTGACGGACACCACGGGACGGACCGCCTCCGGCCACTCCCCGGGGGCCCCTGGAGCCACAGACCAGCAGGCGTTCACCGGAACACCCGGCGCCCAGAGCGGCGCCCACCGGGCCTTCACCGGGCCGGAGGGCGGCCACACCGGAGGCCACCGAGCCTTCCCCGCCCAGGAGAGCGGCCAGGGCGCCGGGCAGGGCACCGGACAGCGGGGTCCCGGCGGCGCGCAGCCGGGCGGACAGGCTGCGGGGCCGGTCGTCGCGGGGGTCGAGAAGGTGCTGGACGGCGTGCTCGAGGCACGCGTCGAGGCGGGTAGGGTCTTCGTCCACCAGGCCTTCGAAAACGGCCATCTGCTGCGCAGGCTCGACGGGGTCGAGGGCAGGTACGACCGGGAGCTCGGCTTCGGCAGGCTGGTCGAGTGGGCCGCCTCACGCGAGGGCGTCGCCGCGGTCGAGCAGGTCGGGCCCGCGCAGGTGCTGGTCCGCACGCTCACCCCCGACCTCGCCATCCGCGGCACCCACCCGCTCCAGGTGTGGGGCAACCCCACCGTGATCGCGCAGGGCCGTACCGCGTGGGTCTTCTTCCAGCCGCGGCAGGCGACCCCGGTCGACAGCCTCGTCGGCCTGCCCTGGGGGGAGAGCGGGCAGCTGTCGATGATCGAGCTTGACCTGGGCGGGGGATTCATGTTCCAGGCGCCGCAGC
Organism: Streptosporangium sp. NPDC051023; assembly: GCF_040689595.1. Taxonomy (NCBI): domain Bacteria; kingdom Bacillati; phylum Actinomycetota; class Actinomycetes; order Streptosporangiales; family Streptosporangiaceae; genus Streptosporangium; species Streptosporangium sp. NPDC051023. The sequence goes on from NZ_JBFBCE010000112.1 coordinate 11,895, forward strand.
CACGCGACCTGGGACCCTACACCCAGTGGTTCCTCAACGAGGACAACAGGCTGCGGCGTCTGATCGACCAGGAGGGGCCCAGTGGCAACGAGCCCTCGCCCTCCGTCGGCGCGCCCGGCTGCACCGTGGTGCTCGGGCAGTTCAGCAGCAACAAGCCGATGTTCCAGAACAGGCACAACGACTTCAGGCCGTGGCAGGTGCTGTGCCTGGTCGACCCCGGCGGCGTCGTGCGCCCGACGGTGCGGGAACCGGGGCGCAGCTGGCTCCACCAGGTCGTCCTGCACAACGGCAGGTGGTTCACCTCCAGCTCGGCCGGGCTCGAGGTGGACGGCGCAGGCGGCAGGACCAAGCTGATCATGCCGCGCCCCAGGGCGGGCGCCCTGCGCTGGGTTCCCGCGGGCGGCCAGATTTACGCGGTCGGCACCGACCAGGTGAGCCCCGCGAGGGGCTGGTCGGTGGGGATCTTCGACCAGCGGTCGCACACGCTGGAGTTCCTGATGGGCAAGCAGTCGGCGACCCTGGCCGGTCATCTCACCTCCCGCCACCGCTGGGAGCGTCCGCGCCTGATCCCCGACGGCGACTCGATGTGGATGACCATGCTGGACGCGGGCCGTAGCAGGCTCCTGCACGTCACCCCGGGCGGGGCCCGGGAGGTGCACCGCACGCAGGGGATGTTCGAGCCGGTCGCCCGGATCCCCACCGGCCTGCTCTGCCTGCACCGCCCCGGCGACACGAACGGGGCCACGCGGGACCAGCCCGCGACCCTGGTGCACCTGCCCCTTTGACGGGTGACGGCCCTGTGACGGACACGGCCGCCCCACGGCGGCCGTCTCAGCCCGTCGCGGGCGCCAGGACGCCGGTGCCGCCCCCGGACCGCAGAGGCGCGGTCCCGGGGCGGCGGCCCGGTGAGGTGGAGACGGTGTCTCAGGCTCCCGGAGCCGCGGCCGGAGCCGCGGCCGGGGCCGCGCCCAGGGCCGCGACCGCGGCGGCGAGCTCGTCGCGGAGCTCGTGGCCGCGCGCGGTGAGAGTGCCGATCGCCGCGATGCGGTCCTGGCCCGACTGCCGCGACTTCTGGCGCTCGGCGGCCGAGCGGGCCGAGGCGGACTTCAGCTCCGCGCGCCTGCTCTCCAGCTCCTTGCGCCGCCGCAGCAGGCTGTCGTCGGCGGCCTGCTCGACGCCGACCCGCCAGGTGGCCACCATCCGCTCGAGGTCGAGGGTCATCTCCCTGGCGATCACCGAGAACTGGTCGCGCAGCGCCCCTCTGATCGCCGCCTGGCTGCGCTGCACCTTCTCCAGCGAACGCCGTCCCAGGAAGATGGATGCCCCGATGGCCGGGGCGACCAGGATGAAGCCGATGGGGCCGAGCATGGCCGCGGCGAGGCCGCCGAAGGACACGGCCATCGAGATCGAGGGCAGCACGTCCCGCACCATGTCGACGTTGACCGGCTCGTTCGCGGACTGGTCTCCCTTGACCTGGATCGGTGACAGGTTGGGCATCGCCCGCCTGTCGGTGGTGAGCTCGACCGGGTCCAGGCCGAGATCGTGGGCGAAGGAGTTCAGCGTGGTCTTCGACAGGGTCTCCACGTCGTAGACGATCTGCGACCAGGCGGCCTCGAGTGAGCGCTGGACGCTCTCCGGCAGCTCCGCCATGTACCTGTCGATCTGGTCCTGCTTCTTCAGCGTGGCGATCACGTTCTCGTACGGCTGGCGGATCTCGGCCACCCGGGCGGCCACGATCCCGCCGACCTCTCGCCCGAGGAAGGTGTTGGCCACCATGCCCGCCCTACGGCGGGCCGCCAGTTCGGTGAGGGCCGTCAGCTCGGCGTCGACCTCGGCGAGCCGGGTCGTGACGTCGCCCTCGTCGTCCGATCCCACGGCGACGTCGTCCTTCGCCCCGGTGGCCAGCGCGCCGAGCACCGACAGCGCGGCGGCGACCACGGTGGCGCCACGCGCGGACTCCCTGCCCTCGGCGAACCCGCGCAGGTGCCGCTCGAGCACGTCCATGCCGCTGCGGGCTCGCAGCGCGTCCGCCCGCTCGACGCGCCCCTCCCGCCGTTTCGCTGCCGCCGCCTCCGCGAGCTTGGAGCTCACCGGGATCCAGGGGGCCTGGAGGAGCGGGGCCAGCGTCGCCGTCCTGTCCGGGTTGGCGGCGATCGCCTCGGTGACGAAGGTCCTCAGCCGGGCCTTGTTCTCCTCCTGCAGGCTCTGCCAGTTGGTCGAGTCCTCAACCTTGGTCAGCACGAACGCGATCGCCCGGACCCGCTCCGCGGCCTCGGCGAGAAACTCGAGCTCGTGCCTGAGCACGGGCTGGTCCTGCGCGCTGAGCGTGAACAGCAGGGCGTCCGCCCGCTGGAGCATGGCCACGGTCACCTGCCTGTGCCCCACGGTCAGGCTGTCTACGCCTGGGGTGTCGAGCAGCCGCAGGCCGTCGAGCAGCGGGTTGTCGAGGGTGATGTCCACGCTGACGACGTCACGCCGCTTTCCCGCGTCGCCGCGCATCGAGGCGTAGTCGGGAATCGACTCGACGGTGATCGGGGTCGCGACGAGTCCCGTTTCCGTGCTGCGGTGCACGACGGCGGTCAGCCGGGGGCCGCGCCGCAGGGACAGGAAGCAGTTGGTCGCGACGTCGGCATCGACCGGGAGCAGGTCGGGGTGGCCGACCAGCGTGTTGAGCAGGCGGCTCTTGCCCCGCTTCTGCGCACCGGCGACCACGATGTCGGTGCACTCGTCCTTCCACCTGGCCGCGCTCGCGGCCAGGACCTCGGCCAGGTCGGGCCTGCCGCACCGGCCCGCCAGCCCGTGGACCTCGTTGGCGTAGCGCAGCAGCCGGGCCACCGGGCCCGTCGGGTCGGGGGTCGTCATCGAAACTCCTTAAGCGTGGAGACCCGGTCCTTCAGGGCCGGGAGGAAACGCGGCACGACGCCGCGGGTTTCGTTAATGTGTTCGGTGGCGGCGATGACCAAGCCGCCACCCGTATGATCGGCTCCATCCTCGCCGCCGGGCCGGCGGAGAGGTGAAACGCCTGCGGAGCCGGTGTAAGACCTCAACGAAAGATTCTTTTCGGGCGGGCGGTCGGCGGTGAAACAGGAAACCCCGCGGGCGACCGCGGGAATCCCCTCCCCTCGAGGAGGGGAGGAGGTCAAGCGCTGTTTTCTCCTGTCGGGGGATCGGCTGGTGACACGTGTTCCGGGAGGTCCGTCCCGGCGGCGGGTACGGCTCGCTACGAGCCGTCCTGGCCACACTGCGACCAGATGGCCTCGTAGGTCTCGCAGAGGGTCTCCGCCGCCCTGCGCTGCCTGATGGGGAGCGGTCTGTGAGTCAGCACGCGGAACCTGGCAGCCAGCGCGGCGGCGTAGCCCGCGATCTCGGCGCGCGGCGCTGACGGGGGCGCGCCGAGCTGGGTCGCGAGCTCGCTCCCCGCGAGCAGGAGCTCCAGGGCCCGCCGGTCGTCTGCGGGGACCATCGGGGACAGGCGCAGCACCTCGGCCGCCGCCCGGTCGACGTGGGCCGGGGGAAGCGGTTCGCCGCCCCCCGCGCCTGCCCGGTCCCGCTCCTGCGCCAGCGCCTCGCCGACGATGTCCTCCAGGACGGTCAGCACGTCCCTGGCCCGATGCCCGCCGGTGCGGCCCTCGCTCATCATGGCGAGCGTGCGCCAGCGCATCGAGGCGGTGGTCGCCTCGGCGGCGATCTCCGCCTTCTGCGCTCCCGGGGGCAGGCCGAGCTGCTCGGCGGGGTCGTCGTGGCGGGCCATGCGCAGCAGTTCCGCCGTCATCCCCTCGTTGAGGACGAGCGTCCCCCTGCCGAGAGCCTCGGCCGCGGCGAAGATCCGCAGGCTGCCCAGCGCGGTCGCGATCGGCTTGTTCTCGTCGAGCTGGGCCGCCAGCGTGTCCAGGGTGGCACGATCCGAGCCGAGCGCGGGCGTGCGGGCGATGGCGCGCAGCCTGGTCATGGCGTCGAGCGCCTTCAGCTGGTCGGCGCGGCGGGCGAAGTGGGCGATGCCCGCGGCCACCGAGCCGGTCGCCGCCCGCCCCGCGGAGGAGTATCCCGACCGTTTCAGCAGGTGCGCCGCGAGCGCGGCCGCGTCCTTGACCCCGCCCTCGCGCAGGGCGCCGACCGCGGTCGCGATGCCGTAGCGGTGCAGCCGCTCCACCAGGCGGTGCCGCGTCTCAGCGGGGACGGGCAGGTCGGACGCCGAGCGGAAGTCGTTCAGGTCGAGGAGGTAGTCCTCGAGGTCGTCCTCGTCCAGCTCGGCCAGCCGGGACAGGGCCTCGAACTCGTCGGCGCCCGGCGGGCACGCCCGTGCGGTCTCCGCCAGCAGGCCGATTACCGGGACCACGTCGAAGACGGAGGTCCGCAGGTCCTGGTAGCCCTTGGCCGCCAGCCTGCGCGCCGTCGGCCACGGGTCGTCCTCGTCGCCGCGCCGGTCGACCTGGCCCAGTACGGCCAGCGTGTTGACGCAGCTCATCCCGCACGCGTCGGTGAGGCCGCGGAACTCGGCGAGGGTGGTGTCGTCGAACTTCTGGACGTAGCGCAGCACGTAGATCATCGCCTGGGCGCGGTCGTCCTCGTCGCCCGAGCCGAACAGCATGCTCCGGGCTGCCTGCTCGTTCGAGGCCGTCACCGTGTTCATGCCGGGGGTGTCGACGATGGTGACCGTGCGCAGGGACGGCAGGTTCAGCGCGACGCGCAGCCGCCGGATCCTGGCCACCTCGACGCCCAGCTCAGCGGGGAGCCGGTGGCCGGGCAGCAGGCGGGAGTGGGCCACGCCGCCGTCCGTCAGATCGATCGTGATGCGGCCGTCGTCCTCGCCGTACTCGTACTGGGTGACGACGAAGGTGCACTCGCCCGCGTCGACCGGGGCGACGGGCAGCCCGAGCAGCGCGTTCACCAGGGTTGACTTCCCGCTGCTCACCGCGCCCGCGACAGCGACACGCAGCGGCGCATCGAGGCTCGCGCGCACCTGCGCGACCCGCTCGCGCAGCTCCGCCCCGGCGAGCTTGGCCGAGGTGGTCTCGCAGAGGCGGCGCAGCAGGTCCGCGGGGCCCGCCGAGCCCGCCGGATCCGCGGTCACGCGTCACCGCCGCCGGGCGCGAGCCGTCCGCCGGAGGCGAAGGCAAAGGCGAAGGCGATGGGGTCGGGTATCAGGGAGAGGTCGGCGTGATCCGACGAGAACGTTCGCGCCAGCATGTACAGGTTCTCCTCCTCTGTCGGTTCCCTGGCCGTCTCGAAGAGGAGTCGACGCAGGTCGGTCAGGTCGTCTGACTCGTCGTAAGTCGGTCCGAACCGCGGATTATCACGGTCCAATATCATGGCGGACCACCTCATACCGGGTGATCGTGGGACGTGATGTCATTGGCTGATTTTTCCCCCCGGAGGATGGGTGGCCGATGACAAGCGTGTCGCTGAGCGGTGCGGTAGAGGACGAGAGCCTTCTCGTCGCCGCGGCGCAGGCGGGTGACGAGATCGCCTTCGCCGAGCTGTGGTCGGCGGCGCGACGCCAGGCGTTCGGCGTCTGCTACCACCTGACCGGGAACCGGGCGGACGCGCTCGACGCGTTGCAGGACACCCAGCTTGCCGCCTGGCGAGGCCTGGCGGCCTTTCAGGGCAAGGCGCCCTTCAGGGCCTGGGTCCTGGTCATCGCGCGTAACGCCTCCCACTCGGTGATCCGGCGCCGCCCTCCCCTCGGAACCCTTATGGCCGAGATCGAGGAGGAGCTTGTGGTCGCCGATCCCTTCGAGGACTCGGTTGCCCGGCTGACCGACCTGCGCAGGGCGCTGGCCACGCTGCCCGCCTCCCAGCGAGAGGCGTTGTTGCTGTGGGCGGGAGGGCTCACCTACGAGCAGGTCGCCCTCTCTCTCGAGGTGCCGCTGAACACGGTGAGAGCCTGGATCCACCGGGCCAGGAGGCGCCTGCAGACCGGGCTCGCCGACGGCTGAGCATCTCACCGCACCGTCCCGCCCCCGGGTGTCTCGTGACGGTAGACGGCGACCTGCGGCACACGGATCACCCGGCCGCCGTCCGCGTACCCTCGTTTGACGGTCTCCGCCACGAGGTCGTGCAGTTCCGGCCGCTCGGTCGGCTCGGTGCCGAAGGCCTCGTGCAGGCGCGGGTCGAAGCGCTGCCCGTCCGCGATGATCTCCTGGACCCCGGCCAGGTTCAGGCCCTCCATGAGCCTGTCGGCGAGGCGGGGGTGGCGTTCTGAGATCTGGTCCCGGTAGCCGATGCAGGCGTCGACCAGGGCCGCCCTACCCGGATGCCCCCCGGAGAAGAGGCGCTCGACCTGCTGGGTGAGCGCCTGGCTGATCCCGCTGCTCGCGACCTCTATCAGGGCGTCGGCCAGCGGGTCGGGTGCGGGAGTGGCCTGCCCTCCCCCCGCGTGCGCCGGTGCTCCCGGCGGGGGCGCGGCGGGCGGCCCTGAGGACACCTGCCACCGGGGCTGCGCGCCGGGCGCGGCGTGCGCCGTGCCGGAGGTCACGGGTGGCGCACCGGGCGGTGACGCCGGTGAAGCGGCGGCCTGCCCCGGAGCGGGGCCGGAGGGGCCCGCGGGAGCGGGCGATCCGGGAACCCCCTGCCACACACCGGCTGCGGGGCCCGTCTGCCCCGCCCGGCGGTTCCGCGACCACATGTAGATTCCCCCCGCGGCGGCCACAGCGACCCCCGCGGCCAGCGCGACCACCAGCGAGACCGGTACCGGGAACGGCAGCGGGCCTGGTCCGCCCGGCGTCCCCGCCTCGCCGGGCGCGATCCCCTGCCCCTTCCGCAGGGGCCGGACGGCGTCCCCCTCGCTGGTTCCGGCCCTGCCGGGTTCCGATGACGTGGCGATGGTCTCCGCCTTCCGGCCGTTCCCTCCCCCTAGCAGGCCGCAGCCGGTCAGCGCGACGCCGACCAGGAGCAGCAGCAGAGGCAGGAGCACACGTCGGTCGTTCATCGGTTGTCTTCCTCGTCTGTTGCCCGTGTGATCCGAGACCGGGTTCCCCCCTGGTGAGATCACACGTGAGATCACACGGGCTCAAGCCGGCGCGTGCGGTCAGGAGGTCGGGAAGGGGCCCTGGGTCTGGGTGTAGTCGGAGACCCCGTCGCCGTCGATGTCGACCCGCGCCTCGTCGATGTAGCCGTCGCCGTCGTTGTCGAGGTAGACGACGTCGGTCACCCCGTCGCCGTCGGTGTCGTAGCGCTCCTCGTTGGCGTAGCCGTCGCCGTCGGTGTCGATCAGCTGGGCGTCGGTGTCGCCGTCGCCGTCGTAGTCGACCAGGTCGGAGGTGCTGAAGTCGCTCATGGTTCGTTCCTTTCGGGTGATGTTCAACAGGTGAGAGTGGCCTCGACCACGATTAGTTGCACCCGAAGGGGAAAATTTTTTCATGACTTTTCCGGCCTTCCGGACCTGTTCCATCTGCGGGGCCGCCGGAGCCACAGGAGCCGCAGGTGGCGGGCGGTGGTGGGCGATGGCGGGCCGGCTCGTCAGCCCAGCGCGCGGGCCGTGTGGATCAGCGGGACGTGGCTGAAGGCCTGCGGGAAGTTGCCGACCAGGCGGCCGTAGCGCGGGTCGTACTCCTCGGCGAGAAGGCCGACGTCGTTGCGCAGCGACAGCAGGCGTTCGAACAGCTCGACGGCCTCCTCCTTGCGCCCGATCATCGCCAGTGCCTCGGCCATCCAGAAGCTGCACGCCAGGAAGGCACCCTCGCCCCCCGGCAGGCCGTCCACGTCGTTGACCTCGTCCACCGGGTAGCGCAGCACGAAGCCGTCGACCATCAGCTCGCGCTGGATCGCCTCGACGGTGCCGACGACCCGGGGATCCTCGGGCGGCAGGAAGTCGACCATCGGGATCAGCAGCAGCGAGGCGTCCAGCTCGGCGGAGCCGTACGACTGGGTGAAGGTGCCGCGCCCGGCGTCGAAGGCCTTGTGGCAGACCTCGGCGTGGATCCGCTCGCGCAGCTCCCGCCAGCGCTCAACCGGGCCCGTCCTGCCGAACTGCTCGACCTGCTTGATGGCGCGGTCCAGGGCGACCCAGCACATCACCTTGGAGTGGGTGAAGTGCCTGCGCGGCCCCCTGACCTCCCACAGGCCCTCGTCGGGCTCGTCCCAGTGGGTCTCCACGTATCCGATCAGCTCGCGCTGGATGGTCCAGGCCCGGTGGTCCGGCTCCATGCCCGAGGCACGTGACAGGTACAGGGAGTTCATCACCTCCCCGTACACGTCGAGCTGGAGCTGGGTGACCGCGTCGTTGCCGATCCTGACGGGACGGGAGCCCTCGTATCCGGGCAGCCAGGACAGTTCCAGCTCGGTCAGCCTGCGCTCGCCGGTCACGCTGTACATGATCTGCAGGTCCTGCGCGCGGCCCGCGATGGCGCGCAGCAGCCACGCCCGCCAGGAACGCGCCTCGTCCAGGTACCCGGCGCCGATGAGCGCCTCGAGCGTCATGGTGGCGTCGCGCAGCCAGCAGTAGCGGTAGTCCCAGTTGCGGACCCCGCCGAGGTCCTCGGGCAGCGAGGTGGTCGGGGCGGCGACGATGCCGCCGGTGGGGGCGTAGGTGAGCGCCTTGAGTGTGATGAGCGAGCGGACCACGGCGTCGCGCCACGGGCCCTGGTAGGTGCACTGCGCGACCCACTCCTCCCACAGCGACTCGGTCTCCGCCAGCTGCTCGAAGGGGTCGATCTCAACGGGCCTGGTCTCGTGGGAGGGGTGCCAGGTGAAGACGAAGGCCAGCCGGTCGCCCTCGGCGACGCGGAACCTCGCTTTATGGGCGTAGTCGCCGCCCTGCAGCGGGACGGGGGAGTGCAGCCACACCGAGTCGGGGCCGCCGACGGCCTGCAGCAGGCCGTCGGTGCGGCGCACCCAGGGCACGATCCGGCCGTAGTCGAAGCGGATGCGGATCTCGGTGGCCATCTCGACCGTGCCGGACACGCCCTCGACGATCCTGACCAGGTCGGGGTTGACGTGCCTCGTCGGCATGAAGTCCGTGACGCGGACGGTGCCGCCCTGGGTGTCCCACTCGCTCTCCAGCACCAGGGACTCGCCCTTGTATCCCCGTCTGGTCGCGTCCGGGCGCTGGGCGTCCGCGGGACCGAGCCACCACTGTCCGTGGTGTTTGTCGCCGAGCAGCGCCGCGAAGCACGCGGGTGAGTCGAACTGGGGCAGGCAGAGCCAGTCGATGGAGCCGTTGCGGCCGACCAGGGCCGCCGACTGCATGTCGCCTATGAGTGCGTAGTCCTCGATCCGCATGTGCTCGACGCTAACGCCTCCGCGGCGCCTGGATCAGCCCTTGGGGCGCATCAGGGGCATGAAGAACTGGGTGAGCGGTCCGATCGCCAGGGCGTAGACCACGGTGCCGAGCCCCACGGTCCCGCCGAGCAGCCAGCCCGCGGCCAGCACCGTGATCTCGATGGCCGTCTTGGCCAGGCGGATGGACAGTCCCAGGCGGTTCAGGCCGGTCATCAGGCCGTCGCGCGGGCCTGGGCCGAGGCCAGCGCCGATGTAGAGGGCGGTGGCCGCGCCGGTGGTGACGACGCCGAGCAGCAGGTAGGCCCAGCGGGCGGCCAGCGGTTCGGGGGTCGGGACGAGCCAGATGGCGGCGTCGGCGAAGAGCCCAAGGAACACGACGTTGCTGATCGTGCCGACGCCAGGGCGCTGCCTGAGCGGGATCCACAGCAGCATGACCAGGGCGCCGACCAGGATGGTCCAGACGCCGATCGACAGGCCCATGTGGACGGCCAACCCCTGGTGGAACACATCCCACGGGCTGCCGCCGATGTGGGACTCGATCTGCAGGGCCACGCCCACCCCATAGAGGGCCAGACCGGAGTACAGGCGCAGGAGACGGCCAGGGAACGATCCCAGGGTGGGAAGAGAAAGCTCGCTCATAGTGGCCCAATCATTCAGGCCATTGTGTCCGACCAAAAGGGCCAATCACGAAAAATGGCCTTATGATGGTTGGTGTGGACCGGTATCTGAGTGGCACCCAGCTCGCCCGCCTCGTCGCGATCGACCCGGAGGCCAAGCCGTACTACAGGGTGCTCGCCGAGACCGTGCGCTCACTGATCCTCGACGGGCGGCTGCCCGTGCGGGTGCGGCTCCCCGCAGAGCGGCATCTCGCGGAGGCGCTGGGCGTCAGCCGCACGACCGTGACCTCCGCCTACGACCGGCTCCGCGAGCGGGGATACCTGGAGAGCAGGCAGGGCGCGGGAAGCTGGACGGCGCTGCCGGACGCCGGCTCGCTGGGCGCGGAGAACCCCTGGATCGCCGCGGAGGACGACGGGCTGCTGCCGCTGCACAGCGCCGTCCCCCTGGCGGCCAGGGCGCTTCCCGCGGCGCTCGCCTCCGCGGGCGAGCACTACCCGCGCTACGCCCTCGGCGCAGGCTACTCCCCGATCGGAATCGCGCCGCTGCGCCAGGCGGTCGCCGCCCGCTACACCGCGCGCGGGCTGGCCACCAGACCCGAGCAGATCCTGGTCACCGCGGGCGCCCAGCACGCGCTGCACCTGCTGGCCACGGCTCTGCTGTCACCGGGTGACCCGATGCTCATCGAGTCGCCGACCTACCCGCACATGATCGACGTGGCCAGGATGCGCGGCGCCAGGATCGTCCCGGTCGGCATTCCCGACGACGGCTGGCACCTGGACCTCCTCACCTGCGCGATGCGCCAGTCGGCCGCCCGTCTCGCCTACGTCATCCCCGACTTTCAGAACCCGACGGGGCACCTGATGGACGACGCCACCCGCGCCGGGCTGGTGAGCGCGGCCAGGAAGTGCGACACCACGCTGATCGTGGACGAGACCTGGAGTGAGCTGGCCATCGACGAGGTGCCCAGGATCGCGCCGCTGGCCGCGTTCGACACCGACGGCAGGGTGATCAGCGTCGGGTCGGCCTCCAAACTGTGGTGGGGGGGCTTGCGCATCGGCTGGATCCGCGCGAGCGCGGCCATGGTCCGCCGCCTGGCCGCGCTCCGCGCCGCCGTGGACATCGCCAGTCCCCTGTTCGAGCAGCTGGTCGTGACCAGGCTGTTCGAGGACATCGAGGAGACCAGGGCCGAGCGCCGCCGTACCCTCGCCGCCTCAAGGGCCGCCCTGGTGGCCGCGCTGGCCGAGCACATGCCCGACTGGGAGTTCACCGTGCCCCGGGGCGGGGGGGCACTGTGGGTGCGGCTGCCCGAGCCCTCGGGCAGCACGCTGGCGGACGCGGCGGCCTGCCACGGCGTACGGCTCGCACCCGGCACCTGGTTCGGCGTCGACGGAACGCTCGAGGGCAGGTTGCGCCTGCCCTTCACCCAGCCCCCGCAGGTCCTCACCGAGGCGGTCGGCCGCATCGCCAAGGCCAGGGTCAGGGGGCCGTACGGCACCCGCCCGGCCCTGCCGCTCACCCCGGCCCTGTGAAGGCGCCCCGTCCCGGAGAACGCAGGCCCCTCCCACCCCGAGGCGACGCGCAGGGAACGCGGGCCCCGCCCTATTCTGAGGCGACGCCCCTGGCCAGCGGGGCGCGCCAGCGCAGCCGCATGGCGGCGATGCGCAGCCCGAAGGCGAACACGGCCGCGGCCAGCGTGGCGGGCCAGCCGTGCAGGTCGAAGGTGTAGAGCGTGGCCATCACCGCAGAGCCGAGCGTCGCGGGCACCGCGTAGAGCTGGCGGTCGTACAGCAGGCTGGGGATCTGCCCGGACAGGACGTCACGCAGCACGCCGCCGCCCACCCCCGTGGTGACCCCGAGCAGCGTCGCGTGCAGCGGGCTGAGGCCGTAGTTCATCGCCTTCTCCGTGCCGACCACGCAGAACAGGCCGAGGCCCGCCGCGTCGAGCACGTTGACCGCGGGCATCACCCGCTCCACGTGTGGATGCCAGAAGAACACGATCGCCGTCGCGGCCACCGGAACGAGCACGTACCCCGTGCTGGAGAAGGCGGCGGGCCGTACGTTGAGGATCAGGTCGCGCAGGATCCCGCCGCCCAGCGCGGTCATCTCCGCCAGTACGGCCATGCCGACCACGTCCAGCCGCTTGCGGACGCCGACCAGGGCCCCGGAGAGCGCGAAGACGAAGATTCCGACGAGGTCGAGCAGCTGGTTCACCAATAAATCATCCCATGACCCGCTCTATGCGTTTTCCACTACGTCGGTGACGTCCCGTCGGCCACGTGGTCGTGCTCCCGCATCAGGGTGCGCAGCCGCGGGACGAACAGGAACAGCAGCACGCCCGCGACCACGGCGATCGCGGCCAGGACGAGGAAGTACGTCGGCTCGGACATGTAGTTCTTCAGCCTGCCGGTCTGCCCGCCGACCGCGTCGCCGACCGAGACGGCGATGAACCAGACACCGAGCATCTGGCCCTTGAACGCCTGGGGGGCGAGCTTGGTGGTGACCGACAGGCCGACCGGGCTCAGCGCCAGCTCGCCGAAGACCTGCACGAGGTAGACCAGCACGAGCCACCACACCGAGACCTTTCCGCTTCCGGCGAGGCTCGCGGCCAGGGCCATGATCACGAAGCTCAGCCCGATCATGAGCAGCGCGAAGGCGAACTTCTGCGGGGCGGTCACCCGGTTGCCCAGCCTGACCCACAGGGCCGCGAAGACCGGCACGAAGAGCATGATGAACAGCGGGTTGAACGACTGCGTCGCCGCCGCGGTGATCCGGACGCCGAACAGCGACAGGTCGGTGTGGTCCTGGGCGAAGAACAGCAGCACGGTCGGGGCCAGGTCGTAGATCATCCAGAAGATGGCGGCGGCGATGAACAGCCAGATGTAGGCGCGCATCCCGGCGCGCTCCTCCGGGGTCAGGTTGTGGCTGCCGAGCAGGATGTAGCCGAAGTAGGCCACCGGGACGATCACGATCACCACCGTCACCGCCAGGGCGAAAGCGTCGAGGGTGAGGGTGCCCGAGGCCGCCCAGAGCACCAGGGCGACGGCGATCACGACGACCGAGGCGAGCGAGACGAGGCCGAAGTGCCTGCGCTCACCGGGGGTCAGCCGGTGTCCCGGCTCGTCGCCGACGTTCCTGAGGTGGGAACGGCCCAGCACGTACTGGACCAGGCCCAGGGCCATGCCGACCGCCGCCGCCCCGAAGCCCAGGTGCCACCGGTCGCCGTCGGCGAGCCAGCCGACCACGATGGGGGCGATGAAGGCGCCGAGGTTGATGCCGAGGTAGAAGATGGAGAAGCCCGCGTCCCTGCGCGCGTCCGCGTCCTCGGGATAGAGTTTGCCGACCATCGCGGAGATGTTCGGCTTCAGCAGTCCCGTCCCGGCGATGATGAGCAGCAGGCCCAGGGCGACGAGGACATTGGTCTTCGCGGGCACCGCCATGCTGATGTGCCCGAGCATGATGACGAAGCCGCCCCACAGCACCGCCCTGCGGGCGCCGAGGATCCGGTCGGCGACCCAGCCGCCGGGCAGGGCGACCAGGTAGATCAGGGCGCCGTAGACGCCGACGATCGCCTGGGCGGTGCCCTTGCTCAGCCCCAGGCCGCCGATGGCGGGGGAGGCGGCCAGGAAGGTGGCCAGGATGGCGCGCAGGCCGTACCAGCTGAAACGCTCCCACATCTCGGTACCGAACAGTGTGGCGAGGCCGCGCGGATGTCCGAAGAAGGTCTTCCCGTGAGCCCGTGTCCCCGATGTCATGTCGCCTCCCGGCGTCGCGATGTGATCGCACTGTAACTCTACGTGTTTTCTCCGGTCGGGTCGGGCCGGAGGGGCGCGTACCGCGGCGCTTCTTCTCGTCGAAGGTCTTGTTCCCCGGTATCCCGTGTGATGCGATGCATGCCTCTCACTCAGGCAAGTGAGCCCTTTCGGGAGGCGCGTCCATGGCCGGTGTCCTTGAAGAGCGTGCGGCGATCGAGCGGGAGATCGCGGGCCGTACCGTCTGCGCCCAGCTGAGGGAGGCGGCCGAGCTCAACGCCGACGCGCCCGCGTACTCCGACCCGGTCGAGGGGGGCTGGGAGACCCTGACCTACGCCGAGGCCAGGCGGCGGGTCCTGGAGATCGCCGCGGGGTTCGCGGCCCTCGGGCTGCGGCGCGGCGAGGCGGTCGCGCTGATGATGGTCAACCGCAGCGAACACGTCCTGGCCGACCTGGGCGCGGTGCACGCGGGCGGTGTCTCGTGCTCGGTCTACTCCACCTTCGCCCCCGAGCAGGTCGCCTTCGTCGCGAACGACGTCGGTGCGAGGATCGCGGTGCTGGGCGGCCCTGAGGACCTGGCCAGGTGGGAGCCGGTCCTCGGCGATCTGCCCGGGCTCCGGAAGATCGTCATGCTGGAGGGGGCCCCGCCCGGCGACCGTTTCGTCGGCTGGGACGACTTCCTGGCCCTGGGCCGCGAGCGGTTCGCCGGGGGCCCCGGGGCGGTCGAGGCCCGCTGGCGCGAGGTGAGCGCGGACGACGTCCTGACGGTGCTCTACACCTCCGGCACGACCGGCAACCCCAAGGGCGTGCCGCTGACCCACGCCAACGTGTTCTTCGAGGTGGTGGGCACCGACCGGATGGCCAAGGTGCCCGAGCGGGGGACCCAGATCTCCTATCTCACCTACGCGCACATCGCCGAGCGCGTGCTCAGCCTCTACCTGCCGCTTTTCAAGATCTCCCACACCTACTTCTGCACCGACCTCGCCCAGCTCGGCGCGGTTCTCGGCCAGGTCAGGCCGGTGCTGTTCTTCGGTGTCCCGCGAGTCTGGGAGAAGATGATGGCCAGGCTGCAGGCGCTGCTGGCCACCCAGCCGCAGGAGCAGCAGGAGCAGGTGCGCCAGGCCATGGCGGCGGGCCTGGCCTACGCCGAGGCCTGCCAGTACGGGCGGACGCCCTCACCCGGGATCCGCGAGGCCTACGAGCGGGCCGACGCCGCGCTGTTGTCGGTCATCCGCTCACTTGTCGGCCTGGACAACGCGGGCTGGCTGGCCACCGCCGCCGCGCCGATGCCGCTGGAGGTCCAGCGCTTCTTCGCCGGTCTCGGTCTGCGCGTGCTCGACGTGTACGGCATGACGGAGACGACGGGCGCCTTCACCGCGAACGCCCCCGACCGCTTCAAGCTCGGCACCGTCGGGCAGGCGGCGCCCGGTGTCGAGATCCGCATCGCGGAGGACGGGGAGATCGTCACCCGCAGTCCGGCGAACACCCGCGGCTACCTCAACCGCCCTGAGGCGACCGCCGAGCTGCTGGACGAGGACGGCTGGCTGCACACCGGCGACGTCGGGACCCTCGACAAGGACGGCTTCGTCAGCATCGTCGACCGTAAGAAGGAGCTCATCATCACCTCGGGCGGTGAGAACATCTCCCCGGCCAACATCGAGAGCCACCTCAAGGAGCATCCCCTTATCGGCCAGGCCCTCGCGTACGGCGACGGCAGGCCGTACCCGGTGGCGATCCTCACCCTCGACGGCGAGGTCGCCCCCGGCTGGGCACGGGGCAGGGGCATCGAGTTCACCACCCTGGCCGGGCTCGCCGAGCATCCGGAGGTCCTCAAGGAGGTCGAGGGCGCGGTCGCCGCGGCCAACGAGAGGCTCGCCCGCGTCCAGCAGGTCAAGCGCTGGCGGCTGCTGCCGGTGGAGTGGACGCCGGAGACCCAGGAGCTCACGCCCAGCTTGAAGCTCAAGCGCCGTGTCATTCACACCAGGTACGCGGAGGTCATCGACGGCATGTACCCGATCTGACCGCGGGCGCGGGCGGAGGGCCCTTTGCCCAATCGGGCGCGTGTCCGCTCCTCAGCCATTACCGCGCTGTTCCTAGCGTCCTGGTTCATGAGAGTGCTTATCGCGTTGCTGGTGGTGGTGGCCGCAGCCCTGCCCGCGCCCGCCGAGGCGGAGCCGGGGGAGGGGCCGGTGATCCGCTCGGTGACCCTGACCCCCGAGGACCCCGTCGTCGGGCCGGTCGGGGTGGTGCGGTTGGTGATCGAGGTGGTCGCCAAGGGGGTCGCTGGGCCGGACGGGGTGACCATCGAGGTCGAGCCGGGCGGGTCTCCCGGGACCGGCGGCGAGCAGGCCCCCGCCCCGCTCCCCGCTCCCGTCCCGCAACCCCTTCCCGATCAGATCCCCACTCCTCTTCCCACTCAGGTCCCCACCCCTCCTCCCGGTCAGGTTCCCCCTCCTCTTCCCGGTCAGACCCCCGTGAGCGGCGAGCCATCAGGACCGCAGGGGCAGGGCTCCGGCATCGTCTCGCCGACCGGCGCGCCGGTCTCGGCGGGAGTGGCGGGAGTGGCGGGCAGGCGGATGGCGCGGGCCTTCGCGCCCGAGGGCGCGCGGCGCTCCGGGCGGGGATGGGAGACCTGGAGGTTCCTGCCCGACAAGGAGCTGACCCGCTGGTACCCCGCGGGACGCTGGACCGTCACCGTGACCGCCAGGGGCTCGGGCGGCGCCGTGGCCACCGAGCGCGCCGTTTTCAGGCTGCGGCGGGAGACCAGGTTCAGCGCGGTTCAGGCGGTCGCGGGAGACGCGGGTGTGCGGGTCCGAGGTGTCCTGAACCGGGTCGATCCGCAGGGATACCTGGACTACGCCCCGTTTCCCGGTCAGCCCGTCGACATCCTGCACCGGCGGGCGCGCGGCGACGCCTGGGAGAGCGTGGCCTCCGCGACCACGGACGCGCAGGGCCGCTTCATCCGGAATGTCGCCGGAGCGGAGGCCGGGGAGTGGCGGATCTGGTTCGCCGGGACGGGGCACTACGCCGCCAGGCGGAGCATCATCCACCCGACAACCCCATAAGCCCACTTTAGGGTGCTAAATAGGACAAACCTCTGCATTTGTTGTCAAATTGAAATCGAGTAATTCCACTTTGCTGGCAACTTTTCCTTATGTTGAAGCGTCTTTGACGGTAGGCGCGTTCCGTCATGGGACGCGTTTTTCAACGGGGAAGGAAGTTCGCATATGTTGCGACGCATCGCCACCGTACTGGCAGCGGCGACGCTGAGCGTCTCCGCGCTCGCGGTCGCCGCACCGGCACAGGCCGCGTCGGCCAAGGTCGCGAATCAGACCTACACCGAGACCCGCATCGCGGGTTTCCACGCTGACCCCAACCCGGCCCGCAAGTTCCAGCGCATCTCGCTGAGCGGCCAGCTCCAGGTTGGCGAGGACTGCAACCCGCACGAGCGCGGTACCGGCTTCGCGACCCGTCACAACCCGTGCGGTGACAGCAGGACGCAGTGGGCCGGCTCGGCGGGCTGGCAGAAGATCGTGGTGCTGTTCCGCGCCGGTGACAGGAGCAAGTGGGAATTCGTCGACACGATCCAGACCGGTCGTGACGGGCGCTTCTCCACGGAGGTTCCGGTGTACACCTCCGGCACCTGGCGGGTCGTCTTCGAAGGGGCCAGGGGCCTGGCGCCCTCCGAGGACAGTGACTGGGTCAAGGTCTTCCGCTGACCCGGCCGCCGTGGGGAACCCGGTGAGATCCAGGACCGCCCCCCCCCACAAAACGGGGGGGCGGGGCGCACAATTACCCCACAAACCCCCGGGACGCCACATCCACCCACCCCCTGATGGGCACACCACACCGCCAGCACCGCGCCCCCCA